>JAUJLZ010000084.1 GCA_030447125.1 Acidimicrobiales bacterium | reverse complement strand
GCTGGTGGCCACCGACGTGGCCGCCCGGGGGATCCACGTCGACGAGATCGACGTGGTGCTCCACTACGACCCGCCTGCCGACCACAAGGCCTACGTGCACCGCTCCGGGCGCACCGCCCGGGCCGGCACCAGCGGGGTGGTGGGCACCCTCGTCCTGTGGGACCAGGAGCGTGACGTGCGCCTGCTCCAGAAGCGCCTGGGCCTGACCGAGCTGCCCCTGGTCGAGGTGTTCTCCAACGACCCCCGCCTGGCCGACCTGTCCGCCTGGAAGGAAGAGCCCACCGCCGCCGCGGTCTGACCCCTTCAGCGGTGGTGAGAGCAACCGCTCACGGGGTGAGAACCGAGGTGGTGGGACGTCGCCAGCACGGCGCCCTCGTCGCTGCCGGCACCGATGCCACCGTCGCTCGGGCTCGGGTGACGGCGGGGGTGGCGCTGGCTGTGGCCGAACACCTCCACGTCGAGCTCCCCCCGCTGGCGTTGCTGGCGCAGTGGGGTCCTCCCGCCACCGTCGACGTCGCCGAGAGCGAGGCGTCGCCGGCGCTGCCGGGCGTCATCTACGAGGGCCTGCTCGAGGCCGGGAGCCGACGTTCGGGTGGTGCCTTCTACACGCCGGCGGCGGTGACCCGACCGATCGTGGGCTGGGCGCTGGAGGGCCAGGCGGTCGAGCGTGCCGTGGTGTGCGACCCGGCCGTGGGCGGGGGGGCCTTCCTCCTCGCTGCCGCCGAGGCCCTCGAAGCCGGCGGTCGCCCGCGGGTTGACATCGTGGCCGAGGCGCTGATCGGCGCCGACATCGATCCGGTGGCCGTGGCCGTCTCCGAGGCGGTGCTGGCCCTGTGGTGCGGGGGTGGGGCCGTCCCCCACTTGAAGGTCGCTGACGTCTTGACGCTCGATGCCGAGGAGTGGACGGTGCGCCCTCACGTGGTCGTGGGCAACCCCCCGTTCCTCAACCAGCTGGGCCGGGCCACCGCCCGTGATCGGGGTCAGGCCGAGGCACTGCGTCAGCGCTTCGGTCTGGCCGGTTCCGGCTACGTCGACACGGCGGCGCTGTTCCTCGTGCTCGGTACCCGCCTCGTGCGCCCCGGGGGGACGGTGGCTCTGGTGCTGCCCGAGTCGTTCCTGGCCACCCGCGACGCCCGAGCCGCCCGCAGCGCCGTTCTGGCCGAAGCCGGGCTGGAGGCGCTGTGGATCCCGTCGGCCTTTGTCTTCGATGGCGCGACCGTGCGGGTCTGCGTTCCCGTGCTGCGCCGCGGCGGGAGCCGGTCCGGCCGTCTGCGGGTGTGGCGCGACGTCGCCCCCCGCCTGGCGGCCGAGGTCGACACCGACGCCGATGCCTTGGCTGCGGCGCCGACGTGGTCGCACCTGGTGGCCGAGGCTGACGGGGTCCCGGCATGCCAGCTCGCCGGGGAGGGCGTGTTGGGGGAGTGGTGCGAGATCAGCGCCGACTTCCGCCAGCAGTACTACGGGCTGGTCCCGTTCATGATCGACGATCCGACCGGCGAGCTCGACGACCGGGGTCATCCACCGCTGGTCACCACCGGGCTGGTCGATCCGGCTGTCTGCTCTTGGGGCCGCCGGGTGACCCGTCACCATCGGTGTACCTGGGCTGCCCCACGCGTCGACCTGGCCCGACTCCAAGCCGAGAGCGACCTTGGTCGCTGGGCTGCCGCCCGCCTGGTCCCCAAGGTGGTGGTGGCCACCCAGACCCAGGTGGTGGAGGCCGCGGTCGACGTCGACGGGAGATGGCTGCCGTCGACCCCGCTCATCAGCGTGGTATCCACACCGGAGCGCCTCTGGCATGTCGCCGCAGCGCTGTTGGCCCCCCCGGTGACGGCCTGGGCCCTGCGCCACTGGGGCGGGACGGCCCTGGCCGCGGGTGGGGTCAAGCTCAGTGCGGCCCAGGTGCGGGCCATCCCCTCCCCCCACCCGGGAGTCGACTGGGACGAGGCCGCCGACGCCGTGCGCCGGGCCACGGAGGCAGGCGAGGACGGCGACCGCCGGCGCCTCCTGCTCGAAGCGGCGCAGGCGTCCACCCGGGCCTACGGGGTTGATGACCCGGGCGTGGTGGCCTGGTGGCAGGCCCGACTCCCTCGTCGCCGCTGACCGGCGACGGAGGGGCTACCCGCCGGCGAGGCGGGCGATGACGGGGGCCAAGGCGGTCAGGGCCGGCTCGGGCACGACGATGTAGGAGATGCCGAAACGCTCCCGCTGGGCCAACAGGTCGTCGACCACCCCCTCCGGCGAACCGAGCACGACGTGGGGACTGTCCCGTACCGCTTCCGGTTCCAGGTTCCAGCGCGTGGCCAACTCCTCGATGCGCCGGTCGCGGTCCACGTGCTCGTCCACCTCCACCACCACGGTGAGGACGTTGAGCTCGATCTCGGCGAAGCGAGCACCGGCGGCGGCACGCACCTTGGCCAGCTTGGCGGTCAGCGCCTCGGGCGAGATGTCGCTCGGGTCCAGGGTGCCGTCGGGCCGGGCTCGGGGGGCCAGGCCCACGATGTCGGCACTGCGGCCGGCGAGGGCCAGGAACCGGGGACCGCCGCCGCCGAGGAACAACGGGGGCCCGCCGGGCTGGGCCGGCAACGGTCGTCCTTCGAGGTTGCGCAGGCAGTAGTGGTCACCGTCGAAGGTGAAAGGCTGGCCCGACCACAGACCCCGGAGCACCGCCACCGCCTCCTCCAGGCGAGCCAGGCGGACCTTGCCGGGGTCGAAGGCGATGCCGGAGGCGTCGTACTCCTCGCGCCGCCAGCCCGCTCCCAGGCCCAGCTCGAAGCGCCCGCCCGAGAGCAGGTCGACCGTCGCCGTCTCCTTGGCCAGGAGCACCGGATGGCGGTAGTCGTTGTCGAGGACGAACGTGCCCACCCGTAGCGTCGTGGTGGCGGCGGCCGCCACCGCGGCGGCGGGAAGCGGGGCGAGCTGGTCGCCGAGGTGATCGGGCAACAGCATGGTCGAGTACCCGAGGTCTTCGATGCGACGCGCCGTGTCGGCCCAGTCGTGGGCGTGGTCGAACCCGGCCAGGGAGAGGCCGAAGCGGAAGGGGCGCAGCGCCGGCACGGGGAGACCCTACCGGCGGGGGGTGAGCCATCCGGGGGCTCGTGCATTCCACTGGGGAGCGCCGGGACGTCGAAGTACGCTCGCTGTCGATGCCCGCCGCCCTGCCCGTCACCGGTGCCTGGCGGACGGGTGATCCGCCCGGTCGGCGGCGCTTTGCCCGCCTCGCCTCCGACCGCCCCTTCGTCCTGGAGGGCGGCGGCCAGCTCCGGGACATCTCCATCGCCTATGAGACCTGGGGCGAGCTGGCGGCCGACGGCGACAACGCCGTGCTCGTGTGCCACGCCCTCACCGCCGACACCCACGCCGCTGGGGCGATGGGCCCGGGCCACGCCGCCCCGGGGTGGTGGGACGGCCTCATCGGGCCGGGCCGGGCCATCGACACCGACCGTTGGTTCGTGGTCTGTGCCAACGTGCTCGGGGGGTGTCAGGGCAGCACCGGCCCGGCGTCCAGCGACCCCGGCCATCCCGACGGTCGGCCGTACGGGTCGGCCTTCCCGGTGGTGTCGATCCGCGACATGGTGCGCACGCAGGCCGCGGTCGCTCGAGACCTCGGGGTGGCCCGATGGCTGAGCGTCATCGGCGGCTCGATGGGCGGCATGCAGGTGTTGGAGTGGGGCGTGATGTTCCCCGAACGGGTGCGTTCCCTCGTGCCCATCGCCACCGCCGTGGCCGCCAGCGCCCAGCAGATCGCCTTCGGCAGCGCCGGGCGCAAGGCCATCCGCCTCGACCCTCGCTGGCGGGGGGGCGACTACTACGACGCCGAGCCGGGCGACGGCCCCACCGAGGGCCTGTCCATCGCCCGCAGCATCGCCCAGATCACCTATCGCAGCGACGACGTGTTCACCGACCGCTTCGGTCGGGAGGTGGTCGAGCCCCTCGACGGGTTCTCGCTGTGGCAACGCTTCCAGGTGGAGCGCTACCTCGAATACCAGGGCGCCAAGCTGGCCCGGCGCTTCGACGCCAACTCCTACCTGTGCCTCACCAAGGCCATGGACCTCCACGACCTGGCCCGGGGGCGGGGAGGGATCGACGAGGCGCTGGCCCGCATCGCCGTGCCCACGCTCGTGGTCGGCATCTCCTCCGACTCGTTGTACCCCACCTACCAGCAACGGCTGGTGCGCGACGTGCTCCACGACAAGGGCACCCCGAGCGACTACTTCGAGATCGACAGTCACCACGGCCACGACGCCTTCCTCATCGACCTCGACCAGCTGGGACCGCCGCTGGCCCGGTTCCTCTCCGACGTCGACAAGTCAGGTGGCTGAGCGATGACCGACGAACCGGAGCCGGCGTCGACGATGCCCGGGTACCGCATGGAGACCAGGGCCATCCTGGCCGGGCGGGGCGAGAACGCCACGTCGCTGGTGGCGCCGCTGTGGCCGTCGAGCACCTTCGAGACGCCCACCGTGGCCGAGAGCCTGCGCCTGGCCACCTCGTTGCGCCCGACCGAGTTCTACAGCCGCTACGGCAATCCCACGGTGCGTGCCTTTGAGGACGCCGTGGCCGAGCTCGAAGGCGCCGAAGCCGCCCAGGCCTTCGCCTCGGGGATGGGGGCGGTCTCGTCGGTGGTGTTGGCCCTGTGCTCCAAAGGCGACCACGTCGTCGCCCAGCGCCAGCTTTACTCCTCCACGTCACTGTTGTTCGGGGGAATCTGTCCCCGCTTCGGCATCGAGGTCACCTCGGTCGACGGCACCGACGCCGACGCCTTGGCTGCAGCAGTGATCCCCGGGCGGACGGTCCTGGTCTTCGTGGAGACTCCGGCCAACCCCGGGATGCAACTGGTCGACCTCGACGCCCTCGGGGCGATCAGGGGCCCGCTGCGAGTGGTCGACTCCACCTTCGCCGGACCACTGGTGCAGCGCCCGCTCGAACACGGCTGCGACCTCGTCCTGCACTCGGCCACCAAGGGACTGGCCGGCCACAACGACGCCACCCTCGGCGTCATCGCCGGGCCCGGCGACCTGGTGGGCTGGATCTGGAACTACCACACCGTCCACGGTGCGGTCGCCTCTCCCTACGACGCCCACAACGCGCTGCGCGGCTTGCGCACACTGGCCGTGCGGGTGCGCCAGCAGGCGGAGACGGCCGAGCGGGTGGCCCGCTTCCTGGAGGCTCATCCCGCCGTTGTCCGGGTTCGCTACCCGGGCCTCGACTCCCATCCCCAGCGGGACCTGGCCAAGCGCCAGATGGCCCACGGGGGGGGCATGGTGAGCTTCGACCTGGGCGGTGGCTGGGCGGCGGGCCGGCGCTTCGTCGAGGCGGTCACCCTCGCCCACCTGGCCACCTCCCTCGGTGGGCCCGAGACCCTGGTCACCCACCCGGCCTCCACCACGGCCGCCAACCTCACCCCCGACGAACGGGCGGCCATGGGCATCGGCGACGGCCTGGTTCGCATCTCCGTCGGCCTCGAGCACCCCGACGACGTCGTGGCCGACCTGGGCGCCGCCCTGGCCGTGGTCGAGCAGGACGATCAGGGCTAGGTCCCGACCCTGCCCGAGCTCCCTGAGGTCGAGTACTACCGACGATTGGCGGCGCGGGCCCTGCGTCGGGAGGTGGCCGAGGTTCACGCCCCCGACGCCTGGTACCTCAAACAGGGTCTGTCGGCGCCGGCGTTGGCCGACGCCCTCGTGGGCGGCTCCATCACCGACGCCCGCCGTATCGGCAAGCTCCTGCTGCTCGACATCGACAGCGGACCGACCCTGGGCCTGCGCTTCGGGATGACCGGCCGTCTGCTGGTCGACGGGTCCGCCGGCGTCGAGCACCTCGAGTACTCCAGTCTGCGGGAGGAGCCGGCCTGGGACCGACTTCGGGTGGCCTTCGTGGGCGGGGGGGACCTCGTCGTGCGGGACCCCCGACGGTTGGGAGGGGTGTTCCTCGATCCCGACGAGTCCCGCCTCGGCGTCGACGCCCTGTCGGTGACGCCGTCGGGCCTGCGCCGGCTGCTGGCCGGCAGCGCCGCTCCGCTGAAGGCCCGGCTCATGGACCAGTCGCGCCTGGCCGGGGTGGGCAACCTCATCGCTGACGAGGTGCTGTTCCAGGCCGGACTCGATCCTGCTCGATCTGCCGGCTCCCTCGCACCGGCCGAGGTTCGACGACTGCACCGCCACCTGCGGGGGACGCTCGACGTCTTCCTGGTGAACGGGGGTTCCCACACGGGTGTCCTCCAGCCGATGCGCTCTGAGGGCGGTGTCTGCCCTCGAGATGGTGCCCCGCTGCAGCGCCGCACCATCGGTGGTCGGACGTCTTGGTCGTGCCCCCGCCACCAGCGGTAGCGCCCAGCTCCTACCATGCCCTGGGTGGGGGTCCGACAGCGAGCCGCGGTCGTGGTGTGCCTGGTGACGTTGGTGCTGGCGGCGATGGCCTTGGCGCCCGCCGGCGCCCAGCTCATCACGCTCCCCCCCAACTCGACCACAGCTTCGGTCGACCAGTCCACGACCACCGTGGCGGAATCGACGAGCACGACGGCGTCGTCAGGCTCGACGACCAGTGTGCGCTCGTCCACTCCGACCACCTCGGGTACGGAGTCGGGCGCAAGCCGGACGTCGACGACGACGACAGCGTCGGGGTCAGGCGGGCGAGCGCCGTCCTCGACGGTCCGACGCACTCCCACCACCACCTCCAGCGGCCCCTCCGGTGGACAGGCCCCGACCACGAGCTCCTCCCTGCAACCCACGACGACCGAAGCCAGGGGAGTGATCGATGGTGGCTCCACGACGACCACCGACACCCTGGCCATAGAGCGAGCGGCCAGCGCCTCAGGCATGAGCACAGGCAGCCTGGTCGCTCTCATCGTCGCCGGCCTCCTCGGCGTGGCTCTCGCCCTTTCGGCCCTGACCGTGCGCTACGTGCGGGCCACCCGCCCCCACGACCACTTCATCGCTTGAGCCTCTCTTGCCCACCAGACCATCGGTAGGGTGCAGGCATGGCCGACGAGCTCGACATCGAGGGGATGATCCAGCGGTTCCGGGAGCGGGCCAAGGCGGTGAAGCACCGGAACCTGCCACCGGTAGGCGGCCCTGAGCGCCAGCAGTTCATCGACCAGGCCCAACGGGACTTCCAGGACTACGCCATGATCGGCGACGCCGTCGGTTCCCTGGAGGACGGCATCCTGGTGCTGCGCATCGACCTTCGGCCGGCCGAAGGTGGCTGACCCGCCGGGCTGACGGCCCCGGGAAGAGTTGGTAAGCTCGGCATCCCACGCGGACGTGGCTCAGTGGTAGAGCATCACCTTGCCAAGGTGAGGGTCGC
>JAUJLZ010000083.1 GCA_030447125.1 Acidimicrobiales bacterium | reverse complement strand
CTCATCAAGGAACGTCCGTCATCTTTCTCGGGCAAGGATGCGCCGGACAGCTTGGACCTGCGCCACAGTCACCGGCCGAAGCGAGATGACGTCGCCGGTTCGGGGGGCGACGATCTCCTGGCCACCTCCGGCGTAGATGGCGACGTGGCCGTAGTCCAGGACGTACGCCCCACGGTCGCTGCTAGTGAAGAGCAGATCGCCTGGCCGCATCTCCCCGACCGGCACCTCGATGCCGACCAGGATCTGCTGCTGGGTGGTCCGAGGCACCTCGATGCCGATCTGGGCGTAGGCCCACTGGACCAAGCCGCTGCAGTCGAAGCCGACGCCCGGTATCGTGCCTCCCCACTCGTAGGGCACGCCCAGCTGGGTGAGGGCATGGCGGACCACGGCCTCGCCCGAACCGGCGAAGGTCGCGCCTTCGACGGGCGGACCTGAGCCGAGGCCGTACTCGCCGGCCTTGCCGAGGACGTCGCTGGCGTAGGCCTCGGATCGGTTGTACCTGAGGATCGCCGACCGAATGTCACCGATCTGGTCCTCGCCGGCGCACAGGTAGGCCGCCGCCGAGTAGATCGCGTCCCAAGCGTTGTGGGGATCGGGGACCGACCCGTGTGGCCGGTCGGGGGCCACGGTCCCCCACCGGTTCCAGGTCGTGGTCAGGAACTGCATCGGCCCCACGGCGTGCGCCCAGCCGTCGGGCTGGCTGGCATCGGGGATGGCGGCGAAGCCGGGTCTCCCGTCGATGGCCGGGCCGATGATCGGCGGTGACACCTCACCCGTCCTCGGGTCGGCCTGACCTCGGGCGTGGCGCGACTCCATCCAGCCGATCCCGGCCAACACCTGCCAGGGCAGACCATCGCAGGTCATCGCCGCGCTCCGGTACACGGCGAGCAGGTCTCCCGGGATCTCGCGAAAGGCCACCTGCGAGGGCTGGGTGACCGGCTCGGACTGGGGGCCGGCGACCAGGGCCGCCAAGGCGACCGGCGCCACCATCACCACACAGACCAGGGCCACGGCCTTCCTCACCAGAACACCTCCTGGCACTGGCGATGACCGGCAGCCGGAGCAGCAGGCGAGCGGAACGGCACCGTGCCCGCCCCGGTCATCCCTGGTCTATGTGCGCCCCGATCGCCCGAGCGCGACTCCCGGCGCCTGTCGCGTTCGCCGGAGGATGGCGCACATAGGGGAGCCGTACGAGCGGCGGATGGCCGCCGATCGAGCAGGGAGGCCCGCCAGTGATCCGCCTCGTGGCCGTGGTTGACGTGACTCCGACCGCCGAAGGGATGCCCGGCGCGGACCTGGCCCAGCAGCTTCTCGGCTGGCTCAGCCAGGTCGCGCTGTGGGGGTCGCTGGCGAGCATCCTCGCCGGCGCCGCCATCTACGGGCTGGCCCAGAATTCCGGCAACTTCAACGGCGCCTACCGCGGCAAGCAGATGGCGGTGGCCGGCGCCATCGGCGCCTGCCTCGCCGGCATCGCCCCCACGGCCATCAACCTCCTCTTCCAGGCCGCCGGCGTATGAGCCTCCGCCCTGCTCCTGCCGGCGCGGGGCTTCCTGCCCGTGTCGTAGCCGTCCTGTGCTCCGTCGCCCTCCTGGCCGGCGTCGGCCTCCACGCCTCCCTCACCGGTGGCGACCCCGAGAACGGTGAGAGTGGCCGGGCTGCAGCGACGCCAGCACAGGGAAGCGATGCAAGACCTGAGGCCCCGCCGGCTGTGGCCCCCGCCGGGCCCACCCGCACGGAGCACGGCGTTCCGTCTGGCTTCTCCCGTTCCGAGCAGGGCGCCGTCGCCGCCGCCAGCGCCTACGTCTGCACAGGCCAGGCCCTGCTCGACATGGACCCCCTCGCCGCCGAGCAGGCGGTCCGCCACATGGCCGCCGCCGACACCGCTGACGAGCAGGCCGCCCGCGTCCTCGACCAGCTCGCCCAGGCTCGCCAGGCGCTCGCCGCCGGCGTCGGACCCATCACCTACCGCCAGGGCGTCATCTCGTGGCGGGTCGACGCCTACAGCCAGGACGAGGCTCGCATCGCCCTCTGGTACGTCGGCGTACTCTCCCGCCAGGGCGCGGCACCGCCTCAGGCCGGGTGGGCGACGTCCACCCTCGACCTGGTCTGGGAGCGGGGCGACTGGAAGGTCGCCCGCGAGGGCGTGGTGCCCGGGCCGGCGCCCATCCTCGACGACAGCACCGCGCCCGCCACCACCGGGCTGTTCGACGCAGCGCTCGACGGCTTCATCGACGCCGAGGCGCGGTGGTGACGGCTCACGCCAGGCCCTGGCCAGGGCGCACACGGCTCGCCCCGCCCTGGCCGGCGTCCCTGTGACCCTCCTCTCCGCCCGCCCGGCAGCGGCCGCCGTGCCCGGCGCGGGGATCATCGGCGAGGCCCTCGAGGGGGCGGGGGGCTGGGCCTTCGACCGGGTGGCCGAGGGCATCGCCGGGTGGGTGCTTGGGGCGGTGGCGTTCTTCGTCGAGGGCGCCATCGACTTCCTCCGGACCTCAGCCCGTCCCGACGTCGAAGGGGCCTGGTTCGCCGGTCCGGGCTCGCCCTACGCCACCGTCCGCAACGTCGCCGCCGTCCTGCTCGCCGGCTTCGTCTTCCTCGGCCTCATCCAGGGCCTGCTCCACGGCGACGCCGCCGGGATGGTCCGGCGCATGGCCGGCAACCTGCCCCTCGCCGTGGCCGGGATGGTGGTCACCACCGTCGTCGCCGCCCGGCTGCTCGACCTCACCGACGCCATGTCGGACGCCGTGCTGGCCAGCAGCGACGAGCAGGCGCTCCACTTCATGTCCGGCTTCGGCGCCGCCGTCATCGTCGGCACCCAGGGCTTCGCCGCCGTCGTCATCGGCCTGGTGGCCGTGGTCGCCGCCCTGGTGCTGTGGGTCGAGCTCATCGTCAGGGCCTCGCTGGTCTACCTGCTGGTCGCCATCAGCCCCCTCGGCTTCGCCGCCACCCTGTGGCCGGCGGCCCGGGGCTTCCTGCGCAAGACCATCGAGATCCTCCTCGCCGTCATCGTCTCCAAGTTCGTCATCTGCGTCGCCCTGGCCATCGGCGTGGCCGCCCTCTCCGGGGCGGGAACCGCTGGCGAGCCGGGGGCCGGCATGGGGGCGGGTGCCGGGGCCAGCGTGGGCTCGCTCATGGTGGGCGCGGTCCTGCTCGGCCTGGCCGCCTTCTCGCCGTTCGTGGTCCTCAAGCTGATCCCCCTCGCCGAGGCCGCCCTCATCGCCCAGGGCATCTCTCACAGCCCGGCGCGCACCGCCCAGACCGGCCTCTCGACCTACTCCAGCGCCCGCATGGTGTCGCAGCTCTCGGGCCGCTCGTCCCACGGGGCCCCGACCCAGACTTCGGCACCGCCCACAGACGGCGGCGGAGCGATAGGACCAGGCGGGCGGCCCGGCCCACGGGGACCGTCGGGTCCTCCCGGCGGAGGTGGGTCCGCGCCGGCGACCGGAGCAGGCGGCGCTGGCTCGGCGGGCGCCGGACGGGCGGCGGGGGCAGCCGGAGGGACCCTGGCGGTGGCCGGGACCACCGTGGCCGCCACGAGCAAGGCGGCCTCGAGGGTGCGCCGGAGCGCTGAGCAATCCGGCGCCGTCGCCGGCTCGGATTCCAAGGGAACCAGCCGGTGAGCGCGGAGGCCGCACGGACCTACCGCTTCGCCCCCCTCGACCGCAGCGGGTGGGTCCTCGGCCTGGGCGGGGTCCAGTGCGTGCTCATCGCTGCCGGCATCGTCGCCAGCAGCCTCCTCCTGCAGTGGGGCGCCCCCGCCCCGGTGGTCCTGATGCCCATTGTCGCCGGCACTGTGGTTGCCCTCGCCCCCTGGGGCGGCCAGCCGGCGCACGAGTGGCTGGCCCTGGTCGTCCGCTTCGGCTTCCTCCGCCTGTCCGGTCGGGCCCGGTGGTCGGCGACGCTGCCCCTCCTGTCGGGCACGGCAACCGACGGGGCCAAGGAGCCCCCGCTGCCCCCGTTCCTGGCCGGGCTGTCGATCCTCGACGCCGGTCCCCTGGCCTGGGCTCCGGGTGCCGAGCCACTGGCCCTCGGGGTGGTCCTCGATCGGCGGGACGGCTCGGTCTCGGCCTCGCTTCCCGTCCGGGGCCAGGGGTTCTCCCTCGTCGAGCGGGCCGAACAGGAGCGAGCTGTCCAGCTCTGGGGCGACGCCCTGGCCGGTTTCTGCACCGAGCGGGGGGTGGTGGGCAGGGTCCGGGTGACGGCGTGGTCGGCTCCGGCCGGGCTGGCCGAGCACGAGCGCTTCGCCGCCGGCCACGCCACCGCCGCCACCGGCAGTGCCTCGCTCGACTCCTATCAGGAGCTGCTCGCCGCCGCCGGGCCGCTGGCCGTACGCCACGAGCTGCTGGTCACCGTGACGGTGGACCCGCGCCGGGTCAGGGCCGGGCGAGGCGGGCGCGACCGCCATGAGGCCGCCGTGCTGACGCTGATGGACGAGCTGCGCCTGGTGGCGTCGCGCCTGGAGGCCGCCGGCCTCGTCGTCGAGCCCCCGCTGTCGCCCTCGGCGACGGCCCAGGCGCTGCGCCTGCGCTGCGACCCCGCCGCCACCGACCGCCTGGCCTCCCGCCGGGCGAGCCTGGCCGAGCTGGCGGGCGTGGTCTCACCGTGGAACGCCGGCCCCCTGACCACCGCAGTGGAGTGGGACTACCTGCGCTGCGATGCCTCGCTGCACCGCTCCTACTGGGTGGCCGAGTGGCCGCGCCTGGAGGTGGGGGCCAACTGGCTGGAACCGCTCCTGCTCCACGCCGGCGGGGTGCGCACCTTCGCCCTGCACTTCGAGCCGGTCGCCCCGTCCCGCAGCCGGCGGCGCATCGAGCGGGACTCGACCCGGCTGGCCACCGACGAGGAGCAGCGGGCGCGCAGCGGCTTCCGGGTGGGGGCCCGGCTGCGCCGGGCCCAGGCCGCCGTGGTCGAGCGGGAGAGCGAGCTGGTCTCCGGCTACGCCGAGCTCGAGTTCGCCGGCTTCCTCACCGTGACCGGCGCCGACGAGGAGTCGCTGGCCCGGGCCGGGGCCGAGTACGAGCAGGCGGCTGCCCACGCCGGCCTGGAGCTGCGGGCGCTGGAGGCCCGCCACGACCTCGGCCTGGTCTGCGCCCTGCCCGTCGGCCGGGGCCTGGCCGCCCGGAGGTGCGCGTGAGCCTGCTGCGGCCCGGGCTGCGACTGCCTCGCCACCGGGCGACGACCGCCCACCTGTGCTCGGCCTACCCCTTCGCCGCCGAGGGCGGGTTGGGCGTGGCCGGCGCCTATCTCGGCACGAACGTCCTCACCGGCGGCGGGGGCTTCGCCTACGACCCCTTCGAGGCCTACCGCTCGGGCCTGGTGACCAACCCCAACGTCCTCGTCGCCGGCGAGCCGGGGACGGGGAAGTCGGCCACGGCCAAGTGCCTCGTCTACCGGGCGTGCGGCGTCTTCGGTCGTTGGGTCGCCATCGCCGACCCGAAGGGCGAGTACCTGCCGCTGGCCGAGGCGTTGGGCCTCGCCGTGGTCAAGCTGCATCCCGGAGGGACGAGCCGGATCAACCCACTCGATCCCGGGCCGGGAGCCAGCGGTGAAGGCCCCGAGGACATCGCCCGGCGCCAAGCGGTCATGGTCGGCGCCCTCCTGGGCTCGGTGCTGCGCCGGGACCTGTACCCCATCGAGGACGCCGTGCTCGGTTGGGCCGTCGAGCACCTGGCCCGCACTCCCGATCGCCAGCCCACCCTGGCCGACGTGGTGGCCGTCATGGCCGACCCACCCGAGACACTGGCCGCCCGGGCCCGCACGACGCCGGCGCAGCTGGCTCGCGAGGTCGAGCCCGCCGTCTACGGCCTGGGCAAGCTCCTCGACCGCTCGCTGCGCGGCATGTTCGACGGCCCCACCAACGTCCGCCTGGACTGGGGCGGGCCGGGCGTCGTGCTGGACCTCTCGGCCGTCCACCACGAGCCCGAGGCGCTCACCCTGGTCATGGTGGCGGCCACGGCCTGGCTCCAGGCCGCCCTGGCCCGACCCGACGGCCCGCCCCGGCTGCAGGTCCTCGACGAGGCGTGGAGCCTGCTGGCCAGCGAGCGGACCAGCCGCTACCTGCAGGCGTGCTGGAAGCTGGGCCGGGCCCACGGCGTGGCCAACGTGGCCGTGGTCCACCGCCTGTCCGACCTTCGGTCCCAGGCCGACGACGGCACGGCCACGGCCAAGGTCTCCATGGGCCTGCTCGCCGACACCCAGACCCGGGTCCTGTTCCGCCAGTCGTCCGACCAGGTGGCCGACGCCCGCGCCCTGCTGGGCCTGACCGAGACCGAGGCCGCCGTCCTGTCCCGGCTGTGCCGGGGGCGGGCCATCTGGAAGGTCGGCGCCCGCACCGCCGTCGTCCAGCACGTGGTCGGCCGCCGGGAGCGGGCGTTCTGCGACACCGACGCCCGCATGGGGGCCTGATGCAGCCGCCTCCCGGCCCCGTCTCCGCTCCCCAGCGCCAGGGGGCCGAGGGCTGGTTTCCCTGGGCGGTGGGCGCCTTCACCGCAGTGGTGGTCCTGACGTGGGCGGGCGGGGCCCTCGCCGCCCTGGTCGGCGGCGGGCGAGCACCGGTCACCTTCAGCTCGGCCGGGGAGGCGGCGCTGCGGCTGCCGGCCCGGCTCGGCGATCCGGCCTCGGCCTGGCCCGAGCCTGCTCGCTCGGGGCTGCCCGGCCCGGTGCTCTATTGGGCCTGCCAGGCCGTGGCGATCGGGGCGGCCGGGACGGCGGGGGCGGCCGGCTGGCACTTGTGGCGGCGCGTCTGGGGCAAGCCGCCGGGCGCCCTCGGGGTGTCGGTCGAGGCCGGCTTCGCCGCCCGGCGCGACCTGGTCCGCCTGGCGGTGGTTCGACCGGTGGCCGGGCGCCTCACCCTGGGTCGCTCCCGGGGACGGCTGCTGGCCGCCGAGGCCCAGGCCAGCCTGGCGGTGGTCGGTCCGACCGGTTGCGGCAAGACGGCCGGCTTCGCCATTCCCGCCCTCCTGGAGTGGCGCGGCCCGGTGATCGCCACCTCCGTCAAGTCCGACCTGCTCGAGGCGGCGGTCCAGCACCGGGCCCGCCGCGGCCGGGTGTGGGTCTACGACCCCTCGGGCTGCTCGGGCCACGGGTCGGCCACCTGGTCGCCGCTGGCCGCGTGCGGGACCTGGATCGGGGCGATGCGGGTGGCGGCGTGGATGGGCGAGGCCGCCCAGCCCCGGCTCGACACGGTGTCGGACGGGGACTACTGGTACTCCCAGGCGCGCAAGGGCCTGGCCCCCTACCTCCACGCCGCCGCCGCCTCCGGGGCCTCGCTGCCCGAGGTGGTGCGCTGGGTGGACACCCAGGAGCGGG
>JAUJLZ010000082.1 GCA_030447125.1 Acidimicrobiales bacterium | reverse complement strand
CCCTGGCTGGCCAGGTCCTCGAAGTGGATGGCATCGACGTGCTCGCGCTCCACGTCGAGCAGGTAGCCGGGGGAGCGCCCGATCAGGCGGTGCACGCCCACGAGCCGGCGCAACTGGGAGACCTGGGCCTGCAGAGCGTTGGCCGCGTTGGCCGGTGTCCTTCGAGGAGTACACCGAGGCGCCGGTCAGAAGTCAGCCGCCGCCGGCCTCGAGGTCGCGCAGGAAGCGTTCGACCTCGGCGGCCAGCTCCTCGCCGGCCGCCGGGGTGAAGGCGCCCCCGCCCGGGCCCTCCCGTTCGGCGTCGTAGGCGGCCTCGAGGTTGTGCACCATGTGGGTGTGCTCGATGTTGGTGGCCACCAGCTCGTCGAGGCGATCCCGATGGAGGCGGGCGGCCTCGTGCAGCTCGCCGGCGTCGAGGCGCAGGCCGGCGACGCGGGCCAGTCCCTCCACCAGGGTGGCGCTGGCCTCGGGGTAGGGCATGCCGGCGGCGTAGTGGGGGACCTGGGCCCACAGCCCGATGGCCGGCAGGCCGAGCTGGGCGCAACGCTCCTCGATGGCCGCCTCCACACCGCTCGGGACGTCGAGCGTGGCGTGGATCTCCCCGCCCCGGGCCGCCAGCTCGGCGTCGGTGGCGGTGGTGGCCAGGCGGGTGGACCGGCTGTGGGGCACCGGCGCCGGGTAGGCGCCCAGGCCCACCACCAGGCGCACCCCCAACCGCCCCGCCAGGTCGACCAGGGCCTCGGTGAAGGCCCGCCAGCGCACATCGGGCTCGGCGCCGCTCAGCACCAGGAGGTCGTGGCCGTCGAGGTCGACACCGTGGCGCAACTCGATGGCGGGCCAGGTGAGGCCCGTGTTGACCCCCTCGACCAGGTGCATCACCGGACGCCGGGAGCGGTGGTCTACGAGGACGTCGGCGTCGAAGGAGGCGATGACGGTGGTCTCGATCGACTCCAGGAGATGGGCGACCGCGGCCCCGGCCCCATACCCGGCGTCCACCCAGCCCTCCAGCCCGACCACCAACACCGGTGCGGACAGCGCCGGCTCGTCGGCCAGGCGATAGAGCGGGTGGTCGGTTCCCTCGGGCATGGGCAGCGACAGTACCGGGCTGCAGGAAGTGCCGAGGTGGGCGCGGCTTCCCGGTCTCGGCTGCTTGGCCGCCGAGAGCGCCGGACTGGGTCTCCCGCTCTTGCCGGCTTCGCCGGCAGGGGCCGCTCGGGCCCCGGGCACGCCTCCGGCGCGCCCTCAGGTACCGCCGGTACGCTCGGTCCATGGCCGATGTGACTGATGCCACCTTCCAGACCCAAGTCGTCCAGCGATCCCAGACCGTCCCGGTGGTGGTCGACCTGTGGGCCGCCTGGTGCGGGCCGTGCCGCCAGCTCGGCCCCATCCTGGAGCGGGTGATCGACGCCACCGAGGGCCGGGTGGAGTTGGCCAAGGTCGATGTCGACACCAACCCCTCCGTGGCCCAGGCCTTTGGCGTGCAGACGATCCCGGCGGTGTTCGCCCTGGTCGGCGGAAAGGTGGTTGACCAGTTCGTCGGGGCCAAGCCCGAGTCGGCCGTCCGCTCCTTTGTGGACTCGCTGCTGCCCGCCGTGGAGGAGACCGAGGTGCAGCGGCTGGTGGCCAAGGGCGACGAGACGTCGCTGCGGGAGGCGCTGGAGCTGGAGCCCGACAACGCCGAGGCGGTGGTGGCCATGGCGGAGCTGCACGCCGGGGCCGGACGTGGCGAGGAGGCGCTGGCCCTGCTCGAACGCATCCCCCCCTCGGTCGAGACCCGACGGGTGGCCGCTCTCGCCCGCCTCGGTCCCGCCGCCGGTGCCGCCGGCGACATCGACGCCCGCCTCGCTGCCCTGCTCGACCGGGTGCGTGACGAGCCCGCCGCCCGCCAGGAGTTCCTCGACGTGTTGGAGCTGCTCGGTCCCGACGATCCCCGGACCCTCACCTACCGCCGGGCCCTGACCACCCGCCTGTTCTGATCCCAACCCCCGACGTGGGCATGGCGTCGTTGGGCATCGAGCGCCACGGCGATCACTGGCGCTGGGTCGGGGGGCCGGTCCCGCCCGGTGCCGCCGCCATCACCGTCGGCCCCGTCATCGCCCTGCGCCGCCAGGTGGCCGGCGATCCCCGCCTGTTGCGCCATGAGCTCGTCCACGTGGACCAGTGGCGCGACCTCGGCGTGGCCGGCTTCGTGGGCGCCTACGTGGGGGCGTACCTGCGGTGGCGGTTGCTCGGGCACGGGCACTGGGACGCCTACCGGCGGATCCCCCTCGAGATCGAGGCTGGCTGGCGCTCCCGCCTCTCTCCACGGTCCTCGTGACATCCTGCGCCTGTTGACCTAGGCTCGGCCGTGCCTTCGGGCGCTCGCTTCCCCGGCGCAGTTCGTCTCGCTCCCGGGAGCGCTCCGTGCCCGACCTCCCTGAAGGTCCCTCCAGCCCCCCTTCGTCCACCACCTGGCGCCAGCGCATCGAGTTGCTCGGGGGCGGCGCCGGTGCGCCGTCCACCCCCGCCCGGGTGGCGGCAGGGGTGGTGGCGGGGGTGGTGGCCGCGGTCATCGCCGTGGCTGTCCTGCGGGGGCCGCCTCCCCCGGCCGAGCTCACCCTGCCCCTGGCCGGCGGTCCGGGCGACCCCGCGGTCACCTCGACCACCACCACCACGCTGACCGCCGATGCCCTGGCCCACGCCGCCGGGGCCGTGCACGATCCCGGGGTCTACCGCCTCCCGGCCGGCGCCCGGGTGGCCGACCTGGTCGAGGCGGCTGGGGGCCCGTTGGCCGACGGCGACCTCGACCGGCTGAACCTGGCCGCCCCCGTGGTCGACGGTCAGCAGGTGTACGTGCCCCGGGTGGGAGAGGCCGTGCCCGAGGTGGTGGGAGGGGCGGCCGGGGCCGGCAGCGCCGGCAGACCCGGCGCCGGTGGGGCGGCGGCTGGCCTGGTCGACGTCAACACCGCCAGCGCCGACGCCCTCGACGCCCTGCCCGGCGTAGGCCCGGCCACCGCTCAGGCCATCCTCGAGGAGCGCGAGCGGCGAGGCCGGTTCGCCTCGGTGGAGGAGCTGCTCGACGTCCGGGGGATCGGTGAGGCCAAGCTCGAGGCCCTGCGCGACCTGGTCACGGTGTGAAGACCGGTTCGCTTCGCTCTCAGTCAGGGCACGGAACCGCCGAGGGCGGCACTGCTCGCTGTTCCGCCAGGCCAAGCTCGCTGCGCTCGACGGCCCGCCGGTGAGCGACCGGGCGGCGATGGCCCTGGCCCTGGCCGTGTGCGTCGGCGCCTGGTGGTCGGCGGCGGTGCCGCTGGCCCCGGCCCTGGCTGCGGTGGCCCTGGCCCTGGCGCTGCGCCGGCCCCTCGTCCTGGTGGCCGGGGCTGCCCTGTTGGCCTCGGCCCTGGGCGCCCGGGCGTGGGCCGGCCTGGTCCCGCCGGCCCAGCCCGAGGTCGTGGCCGGCGAGGTGGTGCTGCTCTCTGACCCGGTGGAGGTCCGAGGCGCGACCAAGGTCGACGTGGGGGTGGGGGACCGGCGGGTGGAAGCCTGGGCCCGAGGCCGTCCCGCCGCCGTGCTGGTGCAGATGCTGGCCGGCGAGCGGGTGGTGGTCGAGGGACGGCTGCGGCCGCCGTCGCCCGAGGCCCGGACGTGGCTGGCCCGGCGCCACGTCAGCGCCCGCCTCAACATCGACGAGGCCGGTCCGGCCCGGGCGGGAGGCTTTCTCAGCCGCATGGCCAATGGAGTTCGTCGCACGCTCGCTGCCGGCGCCCGTCCCCTCGAACCCGAGCAGCGAGCTCTGCTCACCGGCATGGTGTTCGGCGACGACCGTGACCAGTCGGTGGCCGTGGCCGACGACTTCCGGGCCGCGGGCCTGACCCACCTGTTGGCCGTGTCCGGCCAGAACGTGGCCTTCGTCCTCGTCGTGGCCGGGCCGGTCCTGCGCCGCCTCGGACTGCGGGGGCGCTGGGCCGCCAGCCTGGCCGTCATCGCCTTCTTTGGCCTGGTCACCCGCTGGGAGCCTTCGGTCATCCGAGCCTCGGCCATGGCGGCGCTGGCGGTCACCGCCACCGGGCTCGGCCGTCCCGCCTCGCGCCGTCGGCTCCTGGCCCTGGCCGTAGCCGGGGTGGTGCTGGTCGACCCCCTCCTCGTCCACTCGGTGGGCTTCCAGCTGTCGGTCGGGGCATCGGCCGGCATCCTCGCCCTGGCCGGACCCCTGGCTCGGAGCCTTCCCGGGCCCCGCTGGTTGTCCGAGGCGCTCGCCGTCACCCTGGCCGCCCAGGTGGGGGTGGCTCCGATCCTGGTCCCGGTGTTCGGGGGCCTGCCGGTGGCGTCGATCCCGGCCAACCTGCTGGCCGTGCCTGCCGCCGGGCCCCTGATGATCTGGGGGTGCACCGCCGGGCTGGCCGCGGGTGTCCTCGGGCCCCCCTTCGACGGTCTGCTCCACCTGCCCAGTGCCTGGCTCCTCACCTGGGTGGCGGGGGTGGCGCGCTGGGCCGCAGCCCTGCCCCTGGGCCGGATCGAAGTCCCCCACCTGGTGGCGCTCGGGGTGGTGGCCGCCGCGGTGGTGGTGACCCGGTCCCGGACCCGGATCGCCGCCACGCCCCACGCCGGGACGGCATCAGGAGCTGAGTCCCAGCCCCGGGCCGGAGGCGAGGGCGAGGCGAGCGCTGGGACCAGAGCGGGAGGCGCGGCGGGCGCCGTGGCCGGGGCCGTCGCCGCCGTGGTGGTCGCCCTGATCGTGCTGGCGCCGGCGGTGACGACGATGGTGGCGCCCCCCGAACAGAGAACTGCGGCCGTACCTGCCCGAGGTGCCCAGCTGTGGCGCTCGGGCGCGGTGGTCCTCGTGCTCGACGACCCCGACGGAGCCACCCTGTTGGAGGGTTTGCGGGCCGAGGGGGTGACACGGGTCGACGTGGTGGTGGCCCGGCGAGGAAGCGCTCCGCTGGCCTCGACGATCTCCCTCCTGCGTTCTCGCCTGTCGGTGGGAGCGGTGCTGGCACCCGAGGGGCACCGGATCCGTGATGCCGTGGTGCCAGCAGCGGGCGCGGTCGCAGAGGTGGGGGATCTACGCCTGTCGATCGCCGTTGTCGACCCCGTGCTGGAGGTCCAGGTCGAGGTGGGGTCGGCCGCCCCGTAGGGTGCGGAGCCGATGCGCCTCGCCCTCGGTGCCCGTTCCTACGACCTCGACCAGCGGGCTCTCGTCATGGGCATCCTCAACCGCACCACCGACTCCTTCTACGATCGGGGCCGGTTCTTCGATCTGGACGCCTGCTGCCGCCAGGCTGAGCAGCTCGTGAGCGATGGAGCCGACCTGCTCGACGTGGGCGGGGTCAAGGCCGGCCCCGGCCCCGAGGTGGGCGAGGGGGAGGAGCTCGACCGGGTGGTCCCCGCCGTGGAGGCCCTCCATGCCCGCTTCGACGTTCCTCTGTCCTGTGACACCTGGCGAGCCTCGGTGGCCCGGGCCGCCTTCGCCGCCGGGGCGCTGGTGGGCAACGACATCAGCGGCTTCGCCGACCCCGACTACCTGCCTGTCGTGGCCGAGGCGGGGGCGTCGGTGGTGGCCACCCACATCCGCCTCGGTCCTCGCATCCCCGACCCCGAGCCCCACTACGACGACGTGGTGGCCGACGTGGCCCGGTTCCTGGCCACCCGCGCCGCCCGGGCCGAAGCCGCCGGCGTCGCGCCCGATCGCATCATCGTCGACGCCGGCCTCGACCTGGGCAAGAGCCCGGCCCAGTCGTTGCGCCTGCTGCGCGAGTCAGCCGCACTGGCCGCGCTGGGCTATCCCTT
This sequence comes from Acidimicrobiales bacterium, assembly GCA_030447125.1. The sequence goes on along the minus strand of JAUJLZ010000082.1, from coordinate 1,679 downwards.
GCTGCTGTCGGCGTCCCACAAGCCCTTCCTCGGCGCCCTGCTCGGCCTCGAGGTGGGCGAGCGCCACCAGGCCACCATCGCCGCCCACGCCCTCGGCATCATCGGAGGTTGCCGGGTGCTGCGCACCCACGACGCCAGAGCCGCTCGGCGGGTGGCCGATGTGCTGGCCGCGATCCTGGCCGCCGACCGGAGGCCCGGGTCGTGAGCGACACCGACGCCTTGCCCGCCTACCTGATCAAGGGGGGCGACCCGGTGCTGCGGGGCGACGTGGTGCGCGGTCTCGTGGCCGAACTGGTGGGAGGGGGCGACGCCGGCCTCATGGTCGAGGAGCACGAGCCCGGGGGGGACGACGACGACACCGCCGCCCTGGTCGACGCCGCCCAGACCCCGCCGCTGTTCACCGAGCGGCGGATCGTGGTGGGCCGGGAGATCGGGGCCTACCCCGCCGCCGGCCTGCAACGCCTCCTCGCCTACCTGGCCGATCCGTTGCCCACCACCTCTCTGGTGTTGGTCACCGGGGAACGGGGCCGGCTTTCACCCAAGCTGAGCCCGGCGGTCAAGGCCGTCGGGCGGGTGATCGACGCCGGCATCCCGGCGCGGCGGGAGCAGCGCAACGCCTGGCTGGCCGACCATGTCCGCCAGGGGCCCGTCCGCCTCGAGCCCTCGGCCCTGGCCCTCGTGGGCGAGCATCTGGGTGAGGACCTGGGCCGGCTGTCGAGCCTGCTCGAAACCCTCGGCGGGGCGTACGGGCACGGGGCCCGGGTGGCTGAGGACGAGGTGCGGCCCTTCCTGGGCCAAGCCGGCGCCGTGCCCCCTTGGGAGCTGACCGATGCGATCGACAGGGGGGACACCGCCGCCGCCCTTGGTGCCCTGCGGCGGATGATCCAGGCCGGTGAACGCCACCCCTTGCAGATCATGGCCGTGCTGCACGGCCACGTGGCCGCCATGTTGCGCCTCGACGGGGCCGGCATCTCCGACGGCGCGGCAGCGGCGGTGGCGCTCGGTCGCGACCCCAAGCGCTCGTCCTTCCCGGCCAAGAAGGCCCTGGAACAGGGTCGGCGGCTGGGCTCTGAGGGGGTCGCTCGGGCGACCGCACTGCTGGCCGAGGCCGATCTCGACCTTCGGGGGGCCAAGGGCTGGCCCGAGGAGCTGGTGCTGGAGGTGCTGGTGGCCCGGCTCAGCCGGTTGGCGCCCCGGCGGCGGCGTTGACCCGACGCATCAACCGGCTCTTCCGCCGTGCCGCGGTGTTCTTGTGGATGACGCCCTTGGCCGCAGCCTGGTCGGTCCGCTTGATGGCCATGCGCAGCGCCTCGGCCGAGTTGCCGCCCCCCGAGTCGACGGCGGTGACGGCGTTGCGGGTACGGGTGCGCAGCTCGGAGCGCACCGCCTTGTTGCGCACGCGCCGCTTCTCGTTCTGCAGGTTCCGCTTGATCTGGCTCTTGATGTTTGCCATGAGGGCCCGAGGCTAGCAGTGGCAGGACGGAGAGAGGGCCGGGCGTCGGTACCATCGGCTGGTGTCGGACCTCTCCCGCTTCCGGTCCCTCAGCCTCCTGGCCCACATCGACCACGGGAAGTCGACGCTGGCCGATCGCATCCTGGAGCTGACCGGTGCCGTCGACGCCCGGGACATGAAGGCCCAGTACCTCGACTCGATGGACATCGAGCGGGAGCGGGGCATC
>JAUJLZ010000081.1:1965-7452 GCA_030447125.1 Acidimicrobiales bacterium | reverse complement strand
CACCAACAGCTTGGCCGTCGACCGTGTGATACTCACTCGGACGCACCACGCATCGGGCCTCACATGAGGGTTGGTGGAACCTTTGGCCGCACTCGAACGTCGAAGCGACGTGTACCTCCGTCGGTTCGCGGCCGCCACCCTGGCCACGGTGCTCGTGGTGGTGGCGCTGGTGGCGTCGCCGGCGCCGGCCTCGGCGGCCACGGTGCTCGAAGTCGATGGCGGCTACGCCGGCTCCTACCGGGCCGGTGTGCCGGTGCCGGTGCGGGTGCGCATCGCCGCCGATCGCTTGCTCCGGGGTGAGCTCGAGGTGCAGGCCAGCGCCGGCTTCGGCGATGCCGTGACCGTGGTCGTGCCCGTCGAAGCGCCCGGGGGAACGGTCAAGGAGGTCGTGGTGGTGGCGCCCACCAACACCGGGGCGGGCCGGACCGATGTCGTCGCCGTCCTGCGCCAGGACGGTGTCGAGGTGGCCCGGGGGTCGGCTGGTGTGCAGCCCACGAGTGACCAGGAGTTGGTGGGACTGCTGGCCGGGGTGCTGGGCGGGCGTGACGCCCCGGCGGCGGCACCCCTGGCCGTCGACGTCGGCACGGCGCGCTTCAGCGCCCTCGGTCCCGCTGAACTGGCCGCCGCTCCGGCCAGCCTGGCTGCGCTCGACGTGGTGGGGGCGGCCCCCGACGACCTGGCTGCGCTCGACGAGGCGGCCCGGGCGGGCATCCTGGCCTGGGTGGGCGAAGGTGGCTTCCTCCTGGTCGACAGCGCACCAGGCGACCAGATCGCCGGGCTGCCCGCCGACTGGCAGCCGGATGGGCGACCGCGCGTGGCGGCTGGGCTCGGGGAGGTGCGGGTCACCGACGGGGCCATGGCCGCCGGGAACTGGGCCGGCCTGGTCGAGCCCACGCCGGTCGCCTCCGGCCAGGGCAACCAGTTCTTCGGGGGCTTTCCCCTCGACGGCGCCCTGGCCACCGACGCCGGTCTGCGCATCCCCCGCCTGGGCTGGCTGGTGGGCTTCCTCGTCGCCTACGTGCTGGTGGCCGTGCCCCTCACCCTCACCATCCTGCGCCGCCGGGGCCGGGGTGAGCTGGGCTGGGTGGCCGTGCCCCTGGTGGCCCTGGTCTTCACCGCCGCCAGCTATGCAGCCGGGCGGGAGGCGCGGGGCGGCACCACGGCCGGGCATGCCACCGTGGTGCACGTCACCGACGCCGGCGGGGTGGCGACCACCAGCGTGGGCCTGGTGTCGCCCGGCGGCGGTCTGGTCGAGGTGGCCTACCCCCGCCGGTGGGCCCCGGCGGGACGGGCGGTGTCGTCAGGAGGGCCACCGGCCCAGCTGCGGGCCACCCTCGCCTCCGCGGGCACCAGCATCACCCAGCAGCTCGATGTCGGGCAGTTCGGGGTGCACCGGGCGTCGGGACCGGTCGCCCTGGAGGGACGTCTGGAGGTGACCGCCACCGCCACCGACGCCACCACGGTCGAGGGCACCGTCCGCAACACCCTGCCCTTCGCCCTCGAAGAGGTGGCCGTGCTCCAAGACCAGTCGGGCGAGGCCATCGGCCGGCTGGAGGCGGGCGAGGAGCGGACGTGGAGCCTGGAGGTCTCCTCCGACGGCGATCCCTTTCCTGGCCCCGCCGCCGAGGCGTGGCCGGAGGCGTCCGGCTTCAACGCCAGCCCCGATCCCGACTCGGTGGTGGCCTTCCCGCTGTGGAGCGAGTTCGAGGCGTCGGCGGGCGCCGACGTGCTGGCGCCGGGCACCGTGGTGGCCGCCGGGTGGACCCGAGACTACGTCCCCCCCCTCGACGTGCCCGGCTCCTCGCTCTCCGGCCGCACCCTGATGGTGGCCACGGGACCGGTGGTGTCGGGACCGGCCGGCCTGGTGAGTCCCGCCGTGGGGACCACGACCGTCCGGGGCCCCTTCCTGAACGGCGGCATGTTCGACGAGACCGCACCCGTGGTGTTCCGCCTGACGCTTCCCACGGCAAGCGAAGTGGCGCCGGCCGTCGATCCCGCCGCCCTGGTGGTGCGGGCGCCGGAGGTCTTGGCCCTCGAGACCTGGAGCGACGGCGCCTGGCGGGAGATGACCGCCGGAGGTGCCTCTGACCGGGACGGACCGGGTGGCGACGTGGCTGGCCCCGGCCAGCCTGGCTTTGGCTTCGCTGGTCCCGGCCCCCAGATGTTCGGACCGGTCGCCGAGCACGCCCTGGCGCCCGAGGCGGTCGAGGCCGGCGTGGTGTGGGTACGGGCCCGGGCTGCCGTTTTCGGGATGCTCGACCCCTATGCCCTGGCCACCTCCACGGTGGTCACGCTGGGGCCGGCGTCATGACCACGGTCGAGACGGCGACGGGCGCCGCCGGCGAGGTCGAAGATGCATCTGTCCCCGACCTGGTCGTCAAGGTGGAGGGACTGACCAAACGTTACGGCGATCTCTACGCCGTGCGCGACCTTGATATGACGGTCACCCGGGGGGCGGTCTTCGGGCTCATCGGGCCCAACGGGGCGGGCAAGAGCACCACTTTCCTCGCCCTCGCCTCGCTGCTCAGCCCCACGGCGGGGCGGGTGGAGATCGCCGGGTGCGACCCGGCCACCGACCCGCGGGGGGTGCGAGCCAAGCTCGGTTACATGCCCGACGTCATGGGCGTCTACGACAACCTGCGGGTGCACGAGTACCTGGCCTTCTTCGCCGGCGCCTACCGGATCCCCCGGCCCTCGTGGCCGGCGCTGATCGACGGCCTCTTGGAGCTGGTCGACCTGGCGGCCAAGCGCGACGCCATGGTCGACTCGCTGTCGCGGGGAATGAAACAGCGCCTCAGCCTGGCCCGGGCCCTCGTGCACGACCCCGCGGTGCTGGTGCTCGACGAGCCCGCCAGCGGCCTCGACCCGAGAGCCCGGGTGGAACTGCGCGAGCTGCTGGTGGAGCTGCGGGCCATGGGCAAGACCGTGGTGATCAGCTCCCACATCCTGGCCGAGCTCGAGGAGATGTGCACCGAGGTGGCGATCATGGAGGCGGGCCGGCTGCTGGCGGTGGGCACCCCCCGTTCCATCGGCGACCAGCTCGGCGGCGGCCGCACCATCCGGGTCCGCCTGGCCGGGGGCGAGGTGCAGGAGCACGCCGTGGTCACCGAGGCCGACCAGCAGGCCCTGCTGGCTCGACTGGTGGCCGAGGGCCTGCCGGTGGTGGAGTTCACCGAGACCAGCTCGGGCCTCGAGGACCTGTTCTTGCGCATCACCAAAGGGGTCGTCCAATGACGCTGCTCCGGCGCCCGCTGAACCCGGTCCTGGCTCGTGAGCTCAAGGAGCGGCTGCGCACCCGGCGGGCCACCATCGTGCTCACCGTCTACCTGGTCATCCTCGCCCTCATCCTCCAGGTCGTCTACTCGGCCCTCTCGTCGGCCGGCCTCGACGCCTTTTCCGGCGGGTTGGTGGCCACCCAGTCAGCCCGGCTCGGGCGCAGCCTGTTCGAGACGTTGCTGTTCTTCATGCTGTTGCTGGTGTGCTTCATCGTCCCCGGTCTCACGGCCGACGCCATCACCGGGGAGCGGGAGCGCCAGACGCTGGTGCCCCTCCAGGTGAGCCTGCTCGACCCCCGAGCGATCCTGACCGGCAAGCTCCTGTCGTCGTTGGCCTTCGTCACCCTCCTGGTGCTCGCCACCCTGCCCCTGCTCGGCGTGTCCTTCGTCCTCGGTGGGGTGAGCGTGGGCCAGATGGCCCGGGGCGTGGCCGTGGTGCTGGCGACGGGCCTGGTGGTGGCCTGCTTGGCCCTGGCCTGCTCGAGCATGACCCGACGCACCCAGGCGGCCATGGTGTTGGCCTACGCCGCCACCCTGTTCCTGACGCTCGGAACGGTGATGGTCTACGGCGCCCAGGCGGTGTTCGACGACGAGCCCGAGCCCCACCGACCGCCGCTGGCCGTGCTCACCCTCAACCCCTTCCTGGCCGCGGCCGATGCCACCGGCCAGCAGGCCTTCGACGGCAGCGTCACCTCCCCGCTGGAGCCCATGCGGGCCCTGCTGGCCGAAGTGGAGCGCAACGACGTGGCCTTCGATCAGGGCTTCGCGGAGGGGCCGGGCGTCATCGGCCCCGAGGAGTTCGTCGGCCCGGCTGGTGGCTTCATCGAGGGTCCCGACGGGTTCGTGAGCGCCGCCCCGATGTTTCCCGACGGCCAGGGGGGCTTCTTCCCAGCTGGCGATCAGGCCGACGACGGGGTGGCCTTCTGGCTGTGGTCGGCTCTGGTGCTCGGCGCCGTGGCCGCCGCCGCCTTCCTCCTCGCCGCCCGGCGGCTACGGACGCCATCGCCCCGGATGGCCTGAGCATGCCACCGGTACGTCGCGACGCCCTGGTCAATGTGACCGAGTTGCTGGAGGGCGTGGCCCGGCGCCTGCGCCTGGCCTGGGGGCTGGCCACCGCCGGGATGGTGCTGCCCGCCACCCTGGGCCTGGCCGTGGTCGTCGTCGTCCTGGGGCGGGTGGCGCCATGGGCCTGGCCCGAGCCGGTGGCCGCCGCCGTCGTCGGTGGGGTGGTCGTCGTGGTGGCGGGCGCCGCGTTGTTCTTGCGGGTCCCGCTCCCCGTCGCTGCTCGGGCCGCCGACCGGGGCCTGGCCACCGGCGACGCCTTCGCCACCGCCCTGGAGCTCGGTCCCGGCGACCTGCCCTTCACCGGACGGGTGCAGGACCGGGCCCGACGCCTTGCGGCCGGCCGTCGGGCGGCCGACGTCGTGCCCCTCCCCCTCGACCGCCGGAGCCTGGTGGTGGGGGCCGGCCTGCTCGCCCTCGCCGTGGGTCTCGCGTTGGCCCCCAACCCCCAAGACGGTGTCCGCCGTGACCGGGCTGGTGTTCAGGCCCTGCTCGCAGCCGAGGCCGAGGCGCTGCGGGAGGCGGCCGACCGGCTGGCCGACGAGATGGGGCTCCCGGCGGCGCCGGCGGCCGAGCGACTCGACGCCCTGGCGGGCGAGCTGGAGCGCTCGGCCGACCTGGCCTTGGCCCAGGCCGCCCTGGAGCGGGCGGCGGCTGAGCTCACGGCGGCCATTCGCCCCGGGTTTCTGGCCGGGAAGGCGGCGACCCGGGGCTTGGACGCCAGCGTGGAGTCGGCACCCCTGCCCGGCGCCGGGACGGGAGGTGCGGCGGCCCAGCTGGCCCAGGCGGGGCAGGGCCTGGCCGGCCTCGACCCGGCCGAACAGGCCGACTTGGCCGAGCGCCTCGAGGCCCTGGCCGCCACCCAGGCCGTGGGCAATCCCGAGCTGGCGGTGGCGTTGAGCGAGGCCGCCGCTGGGCTGCAGGCCGGAGACGGGGCCGCGGCCAGCGCCGCCCTGGCCGAGGCGGCCGGTCTGCAGGCAGCGGCCGCCGACTCGGTGGCCGGCCAGGAGGCGTCGGCCGCCGCCACCGCAGCGGTGGCGTCCTCGACCGCCCGCCTGGCTACCCCGCCCGGTCCTGGCCCCGCCGCCGGGCAGGGGCAGGGACAGGGCCAGGCCCAAGGGCAAGGCCAGGGGCAGGGACAAGGCCAGGG
>JAUJLZ010000081.1:0-1865 GCA_030447125.1 Acidimicrobiales bacterium | reverse complement strand
CAGGGACAAGGCCAGGGCCAGGGCCGTGGCGGCGGTCAGGGTGGCGCCGGGCAGGGCCAGGTGGGAGGCGCCTCCGGGGCCACCGGCAGCGGGCGGGGCGGCCAGGGAACGGCCAACGGCAGCGGCAACAACCCGTCGGTGGGCCTCGAGGAATCGGCCACCGTCTACGACCCGGCGGGCGGGACCGACGGTGAGCAGCTCCAGGCCGACACCCGTGGCGGGGAGGGACGCACCGAGACGGTGGGCCGGGGCCAGGGCCAGACCCGGGCCGGGCCGGCCGTCGTCCCCCTGGCCGACGTCCTCCCCCGCTACGACGCCGAGGCCACCGCCGCCCTCGACCGCCTGGCCATCCCTCCCTCGCAACGCGACCTGGTACGGGCCTACTTCGATTCCCTTGGGGGTGCGTGATGCAGGATGGTGACCGGTGAGCGCCGTCGAGGCGCCCATGCCGGACTTGTCGCCCGAGCGCTACGCCGAGGTGGCGGCGGCCATCGAGGACCAGATCGGGCGGGTCATCGTGGGCCAGCACGCCCTGGTGCGCCAAGTGCTGGTGTGCCTGCTCTGCGAGGGCCACGCTCTCCTCGAAGGGGTGCCGGGCCTGGGCAAGACCCAGCTGCTGCGCACCCTGGCCGACGTGGTCGACCTCTCGTTCAGCCGCATCCAGTTCACCCCCGACCTGATGCCGGCCGACATCCTCGGCACCCAGGTCCTGGCCGACGACGACGCCGGGCGGCGCAGCTTCCGCTTCCAGCCCGGTCCGGTGTTCGCCGGGCTGGTGCTGGCCGACGAGGTCAACCGGGCCACACCGAAGACCCAGTCGGCCCTGCTCGAGGCCATGCAGGAGCGGGCCGTCACCACTGGCGGCGTCACCCGGCTCCTGCCCCGGCCGTTCTTCGTCATGGCCACACAGAACCCGCTGGAGATGGAGGGCACCTACCCTCTCCCCGAAGCCCAGCTCGACCGTTTCCTGTTCAAGGCCGTCGTGCCCTTCCCCACCGCCGACGACCTGGTGGCCGTGGTCGAGCGCACCACTGGAGGGGCCATGGCCTCCGTCGAGCAAGTAGCCGACGGCCCCACCCTGGCCGCCATGATCGCCCTCACTCGCGCGGTGCCGGTGGCCTCTCACCTCGTGGCCCACGCCGTCGACCTGGTGTTGGCCACTCACCCCCACCATGAGGGCGCCCCCGAATCGGTGCGTCGCTACGTGCGCTTCGGTGCCTCCCCCCGAGCGGCCCAGGCCCTGGTGCTGGCGGCCAAGGCCACCGCCCTGCTCGACGAGCGTCCCAACGTGGCCGTCACCGACCTCCGCGCCGTGGCCGCGCCGGCGCTGCGCCACCGCTTGGTGTTGGGCTACGAAGCGGTGGCCGACGCCGTGACGGCCGACGACCTGGTCAGCGCCGTCCTCGACGCCGTCCCCGAACCCCCGGTCGGCCTACGCGGCGCGCCGTGACGGCGTTTCGCCGTCGTTCGTTCGCCGCGCTCACTCCACTCCGACGGGCTGATGGGCACTAAAAAACACCTCCTGGGTGTCCCCTTCAGAAGTGGGAGGGCGGGTGGCGCCGAGGGGAGGGGCCCAAGGGCCGCAGCGAAGCGAGGACCCTCGGGAGGGGACCTCCTCGGTGACAGGACCCGCCCGGACCCCCTCCTCGGCGACGGGACCCGTGCGGTTCCCCTTCTTGATCCTGCGCTTCTCGCTCGCTTGGAGCGGTTGCAGTTGGGGACCCGGCGGGCGTTGGCCGGGCATCTGGCCGGGGAGCATCGTTCGCCGGCCCATGGGGCCTCCATCGATTTCGCCGACTACCGCGAGTATCACCCCGGCGACGACTTCCGCCGCATCGACTACGCCCTCTACGCCCGCCTCGACG
>JAUJLZ010000080.1:5328-7453 GCA_030447125.1 Acidimicrobiales bacterium | reverse complement strand
AGCTCCTCGGTGCTCACCCCGGGGGGGCCCAGACCGAGTCGATCTCGTCGGGGGTCACGGCCTCGTCGGGGAGGTAGACGACAAAGCGCCCGGCCTCGATGCGCTCGTGGTCGACACCCTGGCGCGCCAGGGCGGGGCCCAGCAGCTCGTCGGGGCGCGTGCCCTCGTGCACGATGTAGGCGGTCTCGGGCTCCTCGCGTACCTCGGCCTGGTAGGGCGGGTGGCGCACCTGGTCGACGGAGGCGACGACCACCTCTTCGTCGGTGATGAAGGTGAGGCGGTAGGAGGTCCAGTAGTCGGCCCAGGCGGCGTCGATGTCGCGGGCGTCGAGCACCGCCACCACCTGGCTCAAGTCGCCCGCAGCCAGGTCGTAGTTGCCGGGGTGGTCGTCAGACCACCACGAGAGCGAGGCCAGCCCTCCGACCGACAGCGCCAGCGCCACGACGAGCGCGGCACCCTGGCGGGCCAGGGTGGTCAGGCGGAAGGCCACCAGCAGGGCGAGCACCGGCGCCAGGTACAGCACGTAGCGGGGCTCGTTGACGTAGAAGCTCGACGTCGGCACGGCGAAGAGCAGGGGGTAGGCCGCGGCCAGGAACAGCAGCGGACCCAGACGGCGGCGGTGGCGGACCACCAGCACGACGAAGCCCACCAGGGCGAGCCCGTAGGCCAGCACCCCCACCAGCCCCGCGACCCAGGCGCCGCTGTAGGGCACCTTGAGGCCGAGGGCCATGGGCAGGCCGTCGACGAAGAAGCCGGTCAGGCGACCGACGTAGGTGGTCTGCACACCGGGCGGGAGCTGTTCGAGGGACACGAACCCGTACAGCAGGTTGTAGCGGATCCAAGGCGCAGCCCCGAGGAGGAAGGGGGGAACGGCCACCCAGGCCTGGCGCAGCAGGCCGGGACGGCGGACCACGGCGTAGACCACGGCAGGGACCACGACGAACGCCAACGCGGGCGAGGTCCAAAAGGCCAGGCCGACCAGCAGGCCGAGCACCGCCATCTCCAGCCACCGGGGCCGGCTCACGAGCCTGAGGCACACCAGGACGATCCCTAGGGCCAGGCAGAGACCGAGCCAGTGCCACCCGCGCGACTTGGTCGAGAACAGCAGGTAGGCGGCCGGTGCGATCCAGAACAGCAGGGCCGCCACCCGGGCGGGTCCCTCGCCCACGACGCGACGTCCGACCCGCCAGGTCAACACGCAGGCCACGCCGGCCAGGAAGACCTGCACCAGCTTGAGGGCCAGGACCGAGGACCCGACCACGGCGAAGACACCGGCGGTCAGCATCTGATCGAGGGTCCCGCCGTAGTTGCTGCCCCAGAAGAACGTGTCCACGCGTCCGTCGAGGAAGTGCCTGGCCATCAACCCCACCACGGCCTCGTCGGAGTCGACCTCGCCGAAGGGCGAGGCCAGGACCCAGAAGCGGATGGCCAGCCCGACGACCACCACCAGCACGACCAGCCAGGCCGGCGGGACGCTGGACGGTGCAGCGCCCGCACCACCGTCGATCGGACGGTCGGCCTCGAGCGCTTCGGGGATGGTGGCGCGGTCGTGCGACGTCACCATGCCCCTCACGCCCCACGACGGTAGCCGGGTACGAACCCAGCATCGCTCAGGTCGTCACCGGCGGTGCGATGGCGGTGGCGGTGGGGCCAGGGTGGGGCCGAGGGCGGCGACGATCTCCAACAGCCGGTCGGCCACCTGGGCGAAGCCCCACGCCGCGGCGTAGACGGCCTGGGCCTCCCGCTGGCGCTCGACGACCGCGGGGTCGGTGAGCAGCGTCGCCATGCGCTCGGCCAACTCGACCACGTCGACGTCGAAGGGGACCAGTTCGACCACGCCGGGGGGGAGCTCCACGGCGCTGGCCACGTTGGTGATCACCGGCACGCCCGTCCCGATGCACTCGTGCACCGCTCCTGAGCTCTCGCCGTTGGTGGCCCGCCGCAGCTGCACGGCGAGCGCGCTGCGGGCCATCCAGGACTCGTAGTCGGCCCGCTCGACCAAGCCGGTGAACGACACCCGCTCCCCCACGCCGCAGGCCTGGGCCACGCCGGTGAGGTCGGCCCGGTTGGCCTCGTCGATCTGGCCCACGAACACGAGCCGGGCGCTGCCCAGCCCGGCGGCGGC
>JAUJLZ010000080.1:0-5228 GCA_030447125.1 Acidimicrobiales bacterium | reverse complement strand
AAGGCGCGGATGACCAGGGCCGGCGCCTTGACGGGGGCGACCATGCCGAAGGACGCCACGACGGTATCGTCTCGCTCCACTCGCTCGACCAGCGGCTCGGGCACGGCATGGGGGACCACCCACACCCGTGGGGGGCGTGCGTCGGGCTGCTGGTCGAGTGCGAGCAGGCGCCGGGCCACGTCGTTGCTGACCACCACGCCGCGGTGGGCGTCGACCAGCTCCTTGCTCAACCCCAACCCGGCGTCGACGTACTCCGTGGACCGGGCCGAGGCGACGTCGTAGTCGACGCCCTCGGGCAGGCGGCGCCGGTACTGGTGCAACAGGCGGGCCATGAGGAACTGCTGGCGGCTCTCCTCGGCCATCCGCTCCCGGGCGTAGGTGAGGTAGAGCCCAGGCAGGCGCACGTCGTGCATCCACAACAGCCCGGGCAGCTCCTCGGCCTGGTCGTACAGGTCGTGGTGGTCGTCGCTGTTGCCGACGGTGTAGACGACGGCGTCGTAGGACCAGGGGTTGAGGTTGCGCTTCAGCGCCGCCGGAGGGAACCAGCGCACCCCGGGCGCCAGCGGTTCCCTGGGTCGGGGGCCGGGCGAGAACACGTCGAGCTCGCAGCGCTCGGCCAGGTGGGGCACGAGGCGGGCGTTGTAGGCGGCGATCCCCGACGGCGTGGGCGGCAGGGGTCCCACCAGGGCGAGACGCACGGGCAACGTGGCGCGGGGGCGCGCTGGGGTGGGGCCCGGCCTCGGAGTGGAGCCGGCCTGGTCGTCGAGGCGGGCCAGGGCGGCCACCGTGCGATCGGCCACCGCCGTCCAGGTGAGCTCGGCGGCCCGGGCAGTGCCGCGCGTCACCAGCTCGCCCCGGTGGGCCTCGTCGGTGAGGCCGCGCTCCAGGGCGTCGGCCATGGCGGCCACGTCGTAGGGGTCGAAGGTGGCCGCCGGCCAGGCCAGCACCTCGGGGAGCGAGGAGGTGGACGAGGTGAGGCTGGGGCAACCACAGGCCGCGGCCTCGGCGGCGGGGAGGCCGAAGCCCTCCGCCAGCGAGGCCAGCACGAACAACCGGGCCTGTTGGTACAGCGCCCGCAACACCTCGTCGGACACCCACCCGGTGAGCACCACCTCCTCGGCACCCAGGCCCGCCGATGCGGCGTGGGCCGACCAGGCCGAGCGGGTGTCGTCGTCGACGTGGCAGGCCAGCACCAGTTGGTGGTCGGCCCGCAGCCGGGGGGCCAACGCGGCCCAGGCGTCGAGCAGGCGCTCGGTGTTCTTGCGCGGTTCGCCCCCGGCCACGGCCAGGACGAAGGGCCGGGTCACCGCCGCCAGGTTGCGGGCCAGCACCAGGTCGGGTGCCTCGGACGGGGCCGGGGGGTGGAAGAACGGCGACACCCCGGCCCCGATGATCGCCATGCGGGCGGGGTCGATCCCGAGGTGGTCCACCGCCTGGGTGGCGGTGTGCTCGGAGATGGCCAGCACCAGGTCGGCCTGGGCGAGGAACCGCGAGCGGGTGTGGTAGCGCCGGAGCCGCTCGGGGTCGCCGGCGTAGCGTTCGGGCTCCACCAGCGGGATCAGGTCGTAGAGGGAGACCACGACGGGCAGGTCGTCGGCCAGCACGTGGGCCGGGAGCTCCCCCTCGGCGTGGGCCCCCAGCTCGAAGGGCGACATGAGGTGGAAGGCCAGCGGCCCCTCGGCGGCCTCGGCCACGGCCCGCAGTCCCGAGAGGGTGTTCCAACCCAGTAGGGGCGAGCACAACAGGTCGCCGTCGAGCTCGCGAGGGAACGGGACGTGGGGGTTGAGCACCAGGGCGTCGACGCAGCCGCGGGCCACGAGCCCCCGGGCGTGCTCCTTGACGTAGCGGCCGATCCCCCGGTGGGCGTGGGCGGGGTTCTGGGTGGCCTGGAGGTCGAGGACGAGGCGGTGGGCCGGGCCGGCGGCGGCGCTCACCGGGAGACGGGCGTCACCGGATGGGGGTGGCCCGCACCAGCACCACCCCGCGTGCCCCGCCCGCCCACGTCTCGGGGGGAGGCTCGCCCTCGGCCCGCTCCCAGCGGTCGGGGCCGGTCTGCACGCACACCCGCCGGTCGAAGGTCCGCCACCCCTCGAGGAGGGCGTCGAGGTGCTCGGCGTCGTACACCCGCTGTTGGTCGCCCACCTCCCAGGCGCCGTAGGGGGCGGTCAGCACCAGCTCACCTTCGGGCCGCAGCCACCCGGCGATGCGCTCGATCACCCGGCGGTCGAGGTCGGCGTCGCTGGCTTCCTCGCCGTAGGCCCCCAGCCCGAAGTGCTCGATGCTGGAGATGCAGAAAACGGCGTCGAAGGGCTCCTCGGGTCCACCCCACGCCTCCAAGGGCCCCACGGCGCTGCGCAACCGGGGGTGCTCGAAGGGATAGGGCCGCAGGTCGGCGGCCGTCACCTCCAACCCGAGCGAGGCCAAGGACAGGGCGAAGGTGGACTCGGTGGCGCCGACGTCGAGGACCCGGGCCCCGGCCGGCAGGGCCGCCGCCGCCCCCAGGGCGTAGGGGACCTCGACGATGCGCTCGTTGACCTCGTTGTGACGGACCGATCCCTCCCCGTGCAGCAGCGTGACCGGGGGGTTGAACCACACCCCGGCCTGGCCGCTCGGGCCGCTGTGGCTCATGCCCCAGTCGAGGAAGGTTGCCGCCCCGGCTCCCAGGTCGGCCAGGTCGAGGCCGACCATGGCCGCCATGGCCTGGTCGACGGCCACGGGCGTGACGGGCGCGGGGGGCGTGGTCGGCAGGCCTGCCGATCCCCCACTGCGGCGGGAGGTGGCGGCCAGCTCGGCCGCCGTCTGGGTGTCGACCGTGACCCGGGTCTCGAGCTGGTCCAGCCGGGCGCCCAGGTCGCCGGCCCGGTCGTTGACCCGGTCCTCCACCCACGACACCCGATCCTCGAGGCTGTCGAGGCGACGGTCGAGGTGGCGACGTAGGTCGGTGACCTCGTGGAAGCGAGCGTCGAAGTACGAGGCCAGCGGCGAGGCCAACGCCCGCAGCGACCGTCGGAGCTGCTCCTTCACGTCCCCACCTCATCGAGTCGTCGAGCGTCAGCGTCGGCCGCATGGTACCCGGGAGGTCTGACGTCGCCATGAAGGCTTACCGACCGGCCACGTCGACAGCAGACGTCGGCGACAGCAGTGTCGTTCCTGACGTGCTCGCCTCTTGATCATGCGCTCGGGCCGGTAGGCCGTCGCTGCTCCCGCAGCTCGCCGACCAGCCGGTGGAAGGAGTCCTCCCACAGCGGGAGCAGGGGCAGGCCGCTGAGGCGCAGGGCGACGTTGTCGAGCACCGAGTTGGCCGGACGGGGGGCGGGGCGGGGGGACGTGAGGTCGGCGGTGGCGATGGCGCGCACCCGGGCCGGGTCGAGGCCGGCCGAGACCATGACGGCGCAGGCGACCTCGTACCAGCTGGCCGACCCCTGGTTGGTGACGTGGAAGGTCCCGGGCAAACGAGCGACGACCAGACCCAGGATGGCGTGAGCCAAGTCGGCGGCCACGGTGGGCGACCCCCGCTGGTCGGCGACGAAGGTCAGCTCGTCGTGGTCGGCGGCCAGGCGCAGCACCGTCTTGACCACGTTGGGCCCGTGGCGCCCGCACAACCACGCCGTGCGCACCAGGGTGGCGCCGGGGTCGAGCTCGGCCTCGCCGCCCCGCTTGGAGCGCCCGTAGACCGACTGCGCGTTGGTGGGGTCCCACTCCACGTAGGGCCCGTCCTTGGTGCCGTCGAAGACGTAGTCGGTGGACACGTGGCAGAGGTGGGCACCGACGATCCGAGCGGCCTCGGCCAAGTGGCGCACCCCCAGGGCGTTGACCCGCCAGGCCCGGTCGGGGTCGGCCTCGCAGGCGTCGACCGCGGTCCAGGCGGCGGCGTTGACGATGGCGTGGGGCGACACGGCGTCGACGGCCTGGAGCACGGCGTGGCGGTCGCCGACGTCGAGGCGGCGACGGTCGACGGCGACCACCTCGTGGCCGGTGCCGGCGAAGGCCAGGGCCAGCTCACGACCCAGTTGGCCGCCGGCGCCGGTGACCAGCACGCGCATCAAGCGTCCCGCTTCATGGGTCCCGCTTCATGGGTCCCGCTTCATGGGTCCCGCTTCAGCGGCTCCCACCACCAGCGGTTGTCCCGATACCAGGCCACGGTGGCGGCCAGGGTGTCGTCCAGCCCCTGGCGGGGCGCCCAACCCAGCGCCCGCACCTTGGCGCTGTCGATGGAGTAGCGCCGGTCGTGGCCCGGGCGGTCGGTCACCGCCTCGATGAAGGAGCGGTCCCGCCCGCACAGGGCCAGCAGGCGCATCGTCAGGTCGAGGTTGGTGATCTCGTGTCCCGCTCCGATGTTGTAGATCTGGCCCACCTCGCCGGCGCGCAACACCACGTCGATGGCGGCGCAGTTGTCGGCCACGTGGCACCAGTCACGGATGTTGCCCCCGTCGCCGTAGAGGGGGACCCCTCTCCCGTCGAGCAGGTTGGTCACGAACAGCGGGACCACCTTCTCGGGGAACTGGTAGGGGCCGACGTTGTTGGACGAGCGGGTGATGACCACGGGCAGCCCGTAGGTGTGGGCGTAGGACAGGGCGATGAGATCGGAGCCGGCCTTGGACGCCGAGTAGGGCGAGCGGGGGGCGAGGGGGTCGGACTCGGTGAAGGACCCCTTGACGATGGAGCCGTAGACCTCGTCGGTGGAGACGTGCAACACACGGGAGACCTCGAGGTGACGGGCCACGTCGCACACGACGTTGGTGCCCCCGCAGTTGGTGCGCATGAACTCGTCGGGGCTGGCGATGGAGCGGTCGACGTGGCTCTCGGCGGCGAGGTGCACCACGGCATCGTGGCCGGCCATGGCCTCGGTCACCGCCGGGCGGTCGCAGACGTCGCCCTTGACGAAGCGGTAGCGGGGATCGTCGTCGAGACCGGCCAGGTTGGCCGGGTTGCCGGCGTAGGTGAGGGCGTCGAAGACGGTGACGTGGTCGTCGGTGTGCTCCAGGACGCGGCGCACGTAGTTGGACCCGATGAACCCGGCCCCCCCGGTGATGAACAGCCTCACGAGCGGAGACGGGCGTGGGGTCGTCGGTCGTCGGGCAGCTCGTCGCGCCGAGGGTTGGCCTGGTCGCGGGACGACAGGATGGGGTCGACCAGCCCCCAGTCGGCCTCCACGGCAGGGTCGTCCCAGGCCACGCCCAGCTCGTCGGCCGGGTTGTAGTAGCGGTCGACCAGGTAGGTGATGGTCA
>JAUJLZ010000079.1 GCA_030447125.1 Acidimicrobiales bacterium | reverse complement strand
CCCTCGTCGCCCTGGAAGGATGGTCACGTCGTGGCCCACCCCCACCGAGGCGAGCAGTCCGGCCCGAACGAGGTCGACCGGTGACCGCCGCCGGCGCCGACCCCGTCGCCCCCTTCGACGTCTGCGGCCCGCTGCCGAGTGGGGTCACGGTCCTCGAGGCCAGCGCCGGCACGGGCAAGACCTTCACCATCGCCGGCCTGGCCGCCCGCTACGTGGCCGAGGGCGTGCCGCTCGAACAGCTCCTCCTCGTCACCTTCACCCGCATGGCCACCGGCGAGCTGCGCGACCGCGTCCGCCGGCGCCTGGTCAGTGCCGAGCACGGCCTGGCCCGGGCCCTGGCCGGCGTCGGCCCGCCCGACGGCGACGACGTCGTGGCCCTCCTGGCCACCGGCTCCCCCGCCGAGGTGGACCTGCGGAGGAAGCGCCTCGCCACCGCCCTGGCCGACTTCGACGCCGCCACCATCGCCACCACCCACGGGTTCTGCCAACACGTCCTCAGCGGCCTGGGCGTAGCCGGTGACGTGGAGCTCGACGTCTCCTTCGTCGAGGATCTGGACGACCTGCGCCAGGAGGTGGTCGACGACCTCTACCTCCGCAAGTTCCACCGTCGCGGCGGCCCCCCGTTCAGCCGGGCCGAGGCCGGGCGCATCGCCAAGGCGGCCGTGGCCAACCCTGACGCCGACCTCGAACCCCGGGCCGCGCCGACCGACACCATCCCCGCCATGCGCTGGCGCCTGGCCACCGCCGTGCGAAAGGAGGTGGACGAGCGTAAGCGCAGCGCGGCGGTGCTCACCTACGACGACCTGCTCACCCGGCTCCTGCAGACCCTGACCGACGACAGCCGGGGCGCCGGAGCGTGCCAGCGCCTCCGCAGCCGCTACTCCGTGGCCCTGGTGGACGAGTTCCAGGACACCGACCCGGTGCAGTGGGAGATCATGCGCCTGGTCTTCGGCACGGGCGCCGCCACCCTCGTGCTCATCGGCGACCCCAAGCAGGCCATCTACGCCTTCCGGGGCGCGGACATCTACGCCTACCTCGCCGCCGCCCGCCAGGCCCAGACCCGGGCCACCCTGGGCGTCAACTGGCGCAGCGACCAAACCCTGGTCGGCGCCTACGACGCCCTGTTCGCCGGCTCCAAGCTGGGCCACGAGGGCATCGCCTACCGAACGGTGCGCGCCGCCGAAGCCAACCAGCAGCCCCGCCTGGTGGGTGCGCCGCAGGCCGCGGCCCTCCGGGTGCGCATCGTGCACCGCGACGACGATCTGGTGAAGCGCACGCGCCAGGGCTACCTGAACGCCCAGTCGGCCCGAGACCACGTGGCCGCCGACCTGGCCGCCGATGTGGTGCGCCTGGTCTCCTCCGGCGCCCAGCTCATCGAGCGCTCCGAGCAGGGGGCCGAGACCGGTCGCGTCGCCTTGCGCCCCGGCCACGTCGCCGTGCTCGTCACCCGCCACCGCGACGCCGCCCTGGTGCGCGACACCCTCGAGGCCGTCGGCGTCCCCGCCGTCATCAACGGCGCCGGCAGTGTCTTTGCCACCCCCATCGCCACCGAGTGGCTCCGCCTCCTCGAGGCCCTGGAACGCCCCGCGGCGGCCGGCCCTGCACATGGCGCCGCCCTGAGCGTGTTCCTGGGTTGGACGGCCGAGCAGGTGGCCACCGCCAGCGACGACGCCTGGGAGGAGGTCCACGCCCGCCTGCACCGCTGGGCCGGTGTGCTGCGCCAGCGAGGGGTGGCCTCGTTGCTGGAGACGATCACCCTGGCCGAGCGCCTGCCCGGGCGCATGCTGTCCCGGGTCGACGGCGAGCGCCGCCTCACCGACCTGCGCCACGTCGGACAGCTCCTGCACGCGCAGGCCACCTCCGAGCAACTGGGCATCACCGCCCTGACCGGGTGGCTACGTCAACGAGTGGCCGAAGCCAAGGACGACAGCAACGCCGAGGACCGGGCCCGCCGCCTGGAGTCTGACGCCGAGGCCGTGCAGGTGCTCACCATCCACCGCAGCAAGGGCCTCGAGTTCCCCGTCGTCTACTGCCCCTACCTGTGGGAGGCGGGGTGGATCCCCGACAACGAACCGCCCGTCTACCACGACGCCGAGGCCGGCGGGCGACGCACCATCGACGTGGGCGGCCCGGGACCGGGGTTCTCCCGCCACCGCCGCCAGCACGTGGTCGAGCAGCGGGGCGAGGACCTGCGCCTGGCCTACGTGGCCCTCACCCGGGCCCGCCACCAGGCCGTGCTGTGGTGGGCGGCGTCGTGGGAGAGCCGCAACTCCCCACTGGGCCGGCTGCTGTTCGCCCGGGACGAGGACGGCACCGTGGCCACCGACGGCGACGTGCCGCCCGACGACGACGAGGCCGGGGCCGTCTTCGCCGGCATGGGTGACCGGGCGCCGGGCTGCGTCAGCGTGGAGCGCAGCACCGGCGGCGACGGTGTCGAGTGGAGCGACGGCGCCGTCCCGGCGGGAGCGCTGCGGGCCGGCCGCTTCGGGCGCCGGCTCGACACCATGTGGCGACGCACCTCCTACAGCGCCATCACCTCGCATGCCCACGAGGCCCGGGTGGCCAGCGAGGCCGAGGAGACGGTGGTGTCCGACGAGCCGGTCGTCGCGTCCGCCGGGCCCGCCGCCCTCGAAGGTCCCGAGGGCGACGACGAGGCCCGGCTTCGGGCGGTTCCCTCGCGGCTGGCGGCCATGCCCGCCGGCGCCGAGGTGGGCACGCTGGTCCACGCCGTGTTGGAGACGACGGACTTCACCGCCGCCGACCTCGACGGCGACCTGGCCAGGGCCGTCCACCGGGAGCGGGCCCGTCGCCACGTCGACATCGGTGACCCGGAGGTGGCGGCGGCGGGACTGCGGGCGGCCATCGAGACGCCGCTCGGCCCCCTGGCGGGCGAGGTCCGCCTGCGCGACGTCGGCGTGGGCGACCGCATCGACGAGCTGGCCTTCGAGCTGCCCCTCGCCGGGGGCGACACGCCCACGGCCGAGGTGTCGGTGGAGGACATCGCCACGGTGCTGGACGAGCACCTGGGCGCCGGCGACGTGCTGGCCGCGTACGGCCCGCGCCTCGGCGAACCCGCGCTGCACGGCCAGCTGCGGGGCTTCCTCTCGGGCAGCCTCGACGTGGTGCTGCGGGTCCCTGGGACGGACGGCGTCCCCCGCTTCGCCGTGGTCGACTACAAGACCAACTGGCTGGGCCGCCACGGCGAGGAGCTGAGCGCCTGGCACTACCGTCCCGACGCCCTGGTCGAGGCCATGGACCGCTCGCACTATCCACTACAGGCCCTGCTGTACACCGTCGCCCTGCACCGCTACCTGCGCTGGCGCCTCCCCGGCTACCAGCCCGAGGCCAACCTGGCCGGGGTCCTCTACCTCTTCGTGCGGGGCATGGTCGGCCCGTCGACGCCCCGGGTCGAGGGCCAGCCCTGCGGGGTGTTCGCCTGGAGGCCGCCGGTCGGCCTGGTCGAGGCCCTGTCCGACCTCCTCGACCGGGGCCGAGCCGGCGCATGACCACCACCGAGCCCGGAGCCGAGGTCGACCCCTTCGACGTCCGCCTGGCTCGCCACGCCCCCGGGCTGCTGGGCGAGTTCAACCGGGCCGGTGTTCTCAGCGCCATCGACGTCCACGTGGCCCTGCGCCTGGCGCGCCTGGGTGGCGACGGCGCCGGCGACGAGGCGGACGAGGCCGTGCTGCTGGCCACCGCCCTGGCCGTGCGGGCGCCCCGGCTGGGCCACGTGTGCACCGACCTGGCCACCATCCGGGCCACCGCCACCATCGACACCGACACACCCGTCGACCTCCAGGCCCTGCCCTGGCCCGACCCCGACGGGTGGATCGGGCGCCTGTCGGCCAGCCCCCTGGTGGCCACCGGCGCCGGCGCCCCGGTCGTGCGACCTCTGCGCCTCGACGCCTCCCGGCTGTACCTCGACCGCTACTGGCGGGACGAGCACCGGGTGGCGGCGGCGCTGACGAGTCGGGCTGAGGAGGCGGCACCGGGCGTGGACGCTGAGGTGTTGGCTTGCGGGCTCGACCGCCACTTCGAAGGCCCTACCCCCGACCACCAGCGCCTCGCCGGCGCCTCGGCGGTGTTGCGCCGGTTCACGGTCGTGGCCGGAGGACCGGGCACGGGCAAGACCACCACGGTGGCCCGCATCCTGGCCCTGCTGCACGAACAGGCCGAGGCCGCGGGCTCCCCGCGCCCCCTGGTGGCCCTGGCCGCGCCCACCGGCAAGGCCGCCGCCCGCCTCGAAGAGGCCGTCCACGAGGAGGCTGCCCGGCTCCAGGTGAGCGACGAGGTGCGGGCCCGGATGCTGGCCACCACGGCATCGACGCTGCACCGCCTGCTCGGCTGGCGACCGGGCCACCGCAGCCGGTTCCGCCACGACCGCACCAACCGCCTGCCCCACGAGGTGGTGGTGGTGGACGAGATGTCGATGGTGTCGCTGTCGCTCATGGCCAAGCTGGTCGACGCCGTGCGTGGCGACGCTCGGCTGGTGCTCATCGGCGACCCCGAACAGCTGGCGTCGGTGGAGGCGGGAGCGGTGCTGGGCGACATCGTGGGCCCGGCCGCCGGCGGGCTCCTCCTGCGACCTCCCGCCCGGCGCGCGCTGGCCAAGGCGACCGGCCACGAGGTGATCGCCGGCGAGCCGCCCGCAGGGGTGGCCACCGGCGACGGCATCGTGGTGCTGCGCCGCGTGCACCGCTTCGGCGGTGGCATCGCCGCCCTGGCCGAGGCCGTGCGACGAGGTGATGCCGATGCCACCCTCGAGGTCCTGGACGGTGCGGGGGACGACGTCGAGTGGGTGCCAGTCGACGTGGCCCAGAGCCGGGATACCAGGGCACTGTGGCCGTTGCGCGCCGCGGCCGTCGATGCCGGCCGGCGGGTGACGGAGGCGGCCCGGGCCGGCCGGGCCCGAGAGGCCATCGAAGCCCTGGGTAGGTTCCGACTGCTGTGCGCCCACCGGCGGGGACCGCACGGCGTGGGCGCGTGGATGGCCCAGGTGGAGTCGTGGCTGGCGGCCGAGATCGAGGGCTTCGCCGCCGAGGGAGCCTGGTACGTCGGCCGTCCCCTGCTGGTGACCCAGAACGACTACGGACTACGCCTCTACAACGGCGACACTGGCGTGGTGGTGGCCACTGGCGCCGACCGCGTGGCCGCGGTGTTCGAGCGCCGGGGCGAGCTGCTCCAGCTCAGTCCCAACCGGCTGGCCGCGGTCGACACCGTCTACGCCATGACCGTGCACAAGAGCCAGGGGTCGCAGTTCGACGCCGTCGCCGTCCTGCTCCCCGATCCCGACTCCCCCATCCTCACCCGGGAGCTCCTCTACACCGCCGTCACCAGGGCCCGCCGGCGCCTGATCCTGGCGGGGACGCCCGACACGGTGCGAGCGGCGGTGGCCCGCCCCATCGCCCGGGCCTCGGGGCTGTGCAGCCGGCTGTGGGAGGAGGGGCGAGTCGGCGGCGGGGGCGACTTCTGACGCCGGTGAGCCGGTACGATCGACGCCTACGTCCGGACCCGCGACCCACCCGAGCTCCCCGCCGGCCACTGCTGGCGACCCGGTGACCGACGCGCTCTACCGTGACGGCTTCGTCGGGTTGAAGGGTGCGCTGCCGGCGACATGGGCGGACCAGATGTTGGCCGACTTCGAGGTCCTCTACGCCGAGGCCGCGCAACAGGACGTCTCGTCCAGGAGAGCCGGTCGCCCAGGCAGAGGCCTCGTCCCCCGGGGACCGGGTGAGGAGCCCCGGCGCTACTACTTCGCCGTGCATCCCGAGCGCCTGTCCGGGTTCGTGGAGCTGGTGAACCACCCGGCGGTCGACGAGCTGTGCCGCCATGTGCTCGGCGACGACTACCAGTTCGTCGAGGTCGGCTTCGACGTGTCCCTGCCCGGCGCCGTCCCCCAGCCCCTGCACCGGGACTTCCCGGTCCCCGAGGAGACCAAGGCCAGCGGACGGCTGAGCTCGCTGGCGATCAACGCCACCTGCGTGGACGTAACCCCCGAGATGGGCCCGCTGGAGATCGTTCCCGGGTCCCACGTCGACGACGACGCCGCGTTCGAGCAGGGGATGTGCGTCCCGCCGGAGATGTACGAGCGCTACGTCGACCGCTTGGCGCCGCGCCGGGCGAGCCGGGGAGACGTCTCGGTGCGGACCGGTCTCACCATCCACCGGGGTACCCGCAACACCTCGCCCCACCAGCGCCCGGTCATGATCCTCGGCGTGATGGGGGCCGGCTACGAGACCTTCGCCCACCACGACTTCACCATGACCAGGGACTACTACGACCGTCTTCCCGACACCCTCAAGGTGCACCTGGATCGCACCACGGTGGTGGATCGGCTGCACCCCGTCGTGCAGGACTACGTCCTGGACTTCCTCCTCGAAGAGGGCTGAACGACGCTCGCCGACGGGAAGGCAGTGCAGTGAAGCAACGAGCCATCGCCGGCTATCCGGTGGGTGCCATCGGACTGGGGGCCATGCCCATGTCACTCGAGGGCCGGCCTGACCGCTCCCGGGCCATCCGTACCATCCACGCAGCCCTCGAGGCAGGGATCACCCTCATCGACACCGCCGACGCCTACTGCACCGGTGGTGCCGACACCGGCCACAACGAGCGACTGGTGGCCGAGGCTCTCCGTTCCTGCGGGGCCCGCCGGGACGAGGTCCTCGTCGCCACCAAGGGAGGCCACGTCCGCCCCGGCGACGGTTCCTGGATCGTCGACGGTCGCCCTGAGCATCTCCGGGCCGCCTGCGAGGCCTCGCTCGCCGCCCTCGACGTGGAGACCATCGATCTGTACCAGTTCCACCGCCCCGACCCTGGCGTGCCCTTCGCCGAGTCCGTCGGGGCTTTGGCCGAGCTCCGCGACGAGGGCAAGGTGCACCACGTGGGGTTGTCCAACGTGAGCACCGAGCAGATCGAGGAGGCGAGCCAGATCGTCACCGTGGCCAGCGTGCAGAACCAGCTGTCACCGGCGTTCCGGTCGTCGGGCCCCGAGCTCGCCCATTGCCGCCGGCATGACATCGCCTTTTTGGCCTGGAGCCCGCTCGGGGGCATGGGCGCGGCCGCCACCCTGGGCTCCACCCACGGGGCGTTCGCCGACGTGGCCCGCCGCCACCACGTCTCGCCCCAGCAGGTGGCGCTGGCGTGGGCGCTGGCCCAGGACGACGTGGTCATCCCCATCCCCGGCGCCAGCCGCCCGGAGACGATCACCGACAGCGCCAGGGCGGCCGAGCTGGCGCTCGACGACGATGACCTGGCCGCTCTCGGGCCGGTGGCGTGAGCGACGCGCCCCCGATCGAGCTCATCGGCGGGTTCGAGAGCACCTACCTGCCCGGCCACGACCGCGACGTGGCCGAGACCACGGAACACGACATCCGCTGGCGCGAGGACCTGGCCCTGCTGGCGGCCGCGGGCGTCACCCGGCTGCGCTACCCGATCCGGTGGCACCGCATCGAGGGGCGCGCCGGCGAGTACGACTGGCGGGCCACCGACGAGGTGCTCGGCCACCTCCACGACCA
>JAUJLZ010000078.1 GCA_030447125.1 Acidimicrobiales bacterium | reverse complement strand
GGCCGGCGGGGAAGTTCAGCGCCTCGAAGTTGTACCAGTCGCTCTCGGCCTCGGGGCCCTCGGCCACGGTGTAGCCCATCCCGATGAAGGTGTCCTCCAGGCGATCCCGGGCCTGGGTCACCAGGTGGAGGTGACCCCGGCGCCGGGTGGGGACGACCTCGGTCAGATCGAGGCGCTCAGCCGCGAGCCGGATGGCCCGCTCGGCCGCCACCAGCTCCTGGCGCCGGGCCTCGATGGCCTCCTCGACGTGCTGGCGGGCGGCGTTGAGGGCCATGCCCGCCGCCCGCCTCTCGCCCGCCTCCTCCAGGGCGGACAGGCCGGCCTTGGCCCGGGCCAGGGGCGAGCGCTTGCCCACCAGGTCGGTCTCAAGCCCCCGCAGCTCCTCCACGGTGGCGGCGGCGGCCACCCGGGCCAGGGCCTCGGTCTCCAGGACGTGGGGCTCGGCCACTACTGCAGCGCCTTGGGCGGGGGGACCAGGGGGAGGGTGAAGCGGAACACGCTGCCCTTTCCCACGACGCTGTCGGCGTCAAGGCGACCGCCGTGGGCCTCGACCAGACCTCGGCTGATCCACAACCCCAGCCCCGAGCCGCTCGGTCGTCCCTGGTCTCGCCGGTAGAACTTGGTGAAGACATTGGGCAGGTCGGCCAAGGGAATGCCGTCGCCGGTGTCGGCCACCGCCACCGACACCGAGTCTCCCGTGACGGCGCCCGAGACGGTCATGCCCTTGAGGCTGGCGTACTTGGCCGCGTTCTCCACCAGATTGGTCAGCACCTGCTCCACCTTGTCAGGATCGGCCTTCACAGGCGGAAAGTTTTCGGGGAAGTCGAGCCCGCACTCCAGCTCGGGGTACTCCATGGTCACCTTCTCGACCACGGACGAGGCGATGCCCGCCAGGGCGACCGTCTGGAACCGGAGCTGGAGGTGGCCGGTCTCGAGACGGCTGATGTCGAGCAGCTCGTTGACCAGGCGCGTGACCCGGTCGGCGTCGTGATGGACCTGTTCGAGCATGGCCCTCTTCTGGTCATCGCCCAGGCGGTCCCAGCGGCTCAGCAGCAGCGAGGTGTAGCCCTTGACCGAGGTCAAAGGCGAGCGCAGCTCGTGGCTCACCGTGGAGATGACCTCCATGCCCGCCGGGCTGAGCGGGACCGCCGCGTCGCCCACCACCAGGGCCCGCAGGACCACCACGGTGGTGGCTGGTCCCCCGCCATCGCCCGGCCTCGCCCGTTCCTCGACGCTGACGGGCACCTCTCGCCCATCGGCGCAGCGCAGGCACCGTTGCGAAGCGAGGGGTTCATGGCCGGTGGTGAGCGCCTGGCCAGGATCCCTGGGGACGAGGAGCTCTTCGAGGCGGGTCCCGACGAGGTGCTCAGCCGAGGAACCCACGAGCTCGGCGGCGACCACGTTGGCCGCCTCGACCCGGCCGTCGCCGTCGACCACGAGCGTGGCCACGGCCAGGTCGTCGAGATCGATCCGAACGGTCAAGGTCGGCTCCTGGTTCTGCGTTGGCGCAGTGCCTCGAAGCAGATCAGCGCCGCGGCCATGCCCACGTTGAGCGAGTCGCCTCGGCCGGCCATGGGGATGGTGAGGCGGGCATCGAGGTGGGGATCGAGCGCGGCGGGCAGCCCCTGGGCCTCGTTGCCGAGGACCACGGCCACGGCGCCGACCAGGTCGGCCTCGTCGTAGGGTTGGCCGCCCTGAGCCGCGGTCGCCAGTCGACGGAACCCCCAGTGGCCCATGCGTTGCAGCACTTCAACCGGATCGCCTCCCGACACGACCGGGACATGGAACAGCGAGCCGGCAGACGAACGGACGGTCTTGGGGTTGAACACGTCCACCGAGCCTGTGCAGAACACTACCGCCCCGGCCCCGGCCGCCTCGGCACTGCGCAGGATGCTGCCGGCGTTGCCCGGGTCGCGCACGTCGACGCAGACGACGACCAGGCCGGTATCGGCCACGGCCTCGAGGGGCACGTCTGCGGCCCGGGCCACGGCCAACACGGGCTGGGGCGTGACCGTATCGGCCACCCGCTCCAAGACCCCGGCGGCGAGGCGGTGGACCCGACAGCCCTCGCCCCCGGCCCGCCGCACGACGGGAAGGTCCTGGTGGCCGTCGGCGACGAAGATCGCCTCGAGGACGACACCGGCCTCCAGGGCATCCGACACCAGGGTCTCGCCCTCGATCACAAAGGCGTGCTCGGTCGCCCGCACGCTGCGGCGGGCGATCAAGCGGCGGAGGCGAACGACCTTTTGGTGCCGGGCGCCGAGTGGCCCGGGCCCGGCCAACGGCGGCGGCCGCTACCCGAGTGGTGCGGTCTCGGCCGACACCGTGGCCTCACCCGGCGAGGGCGCAGCCCGAGCCACTTCGACGAGCGCGGCAAAGGCGGGAGCATCGCGCACGGCCACGTCGGCGAGGATCTTGCGATCGACCTCGACGCCAGCGCGACGCAGACCGTCGATCAGACGGCTGTAGCTCATGTCGTGCTGGCGGGCGGCGGCGTTGATGCGCTGGATCCACAGGCGCCGGAAGTCGCCCTTGCGAGCCCGCCGGTCGCGGTAGGCGTAGCGCAGCGAATGCATGACCTGCTCGTTGGCGGCCCGGTAGGACCTGCTCTTGTTGCCGTAGTACCCCTGGGCCTGCTCCAGGATCGCCCGGTGGTGCTTACGGGCGTGCACCGCTCGCTTGACTCGTGCCATAGGACGGCAGTCTAGGCCCGGCCGAGGAGGCGGTTGGCCTGGCGCCGATCGCCGCCGGCCATGGCCTGCTCCCGCTTGAGGCGCCGGGTGCGCTTGGTGGGCTTCTTCTCCAGGATGTGGTTCATCCCCACCTGGCGACGCATCACCTTGCCGGTCCCGGTGACCTTGAACCGCTTGGCTGCACCGCGGTGCGTCTTCATCTTGGGCATGTCAGTCCCTCCCGGCCTCGTCGGCGGTGACCCTCATGGCTTCGTCGGCCGTGGCCTGCTCGGTGCCGGTGGGCGTGGCGGGGGCCTGTGGAGCCGGGAGCGGGCTGGCGTCGTCGACCACGGGCGCCGTCCCGTTGCCGGCCGCCATCCGCTCGGCCCGGCGCTGCTCGGCTGCGGCCTTCTTGCGTACAGCCTCGGCTGCCGCCTGCACCCTCTTGTCGGGGGCCAGGACCATGGTCATGTTGCGGCCGTCGAGCTTGGGAGACGCCTCCACCTTGGCCAGCTGGTTGTTGTCCACGGCCACCTGCTCGAGGATGCGCATGCCCAGCTCGGGGTGATGGACCTCCCGCCCCCGAAACATGATGGTGATCTTCACCTTGTGGCCCTCTTCCAGGAACTTGGTGACCTTGCTGGTCTTGGTCTCGAAGTCACCCTTGCCGATCTTGACCCGGTACTTCATCTCCTTGATGGAGATCTGATTGGTCTTGCGCCGCGACTCCTTGGCCTTTTGCGCCGCCTCATACTTGAACTTGCCGTAATCCATGATCCGGCAGACGGGCGGATTGGCCTGGGGGGCCACCTCGACCAGGTCCAGATCGAGATCCCGAGCGAGGGTGAGGGCGTCGGGCAGGGCTCGGATCCCCACCTGCTCTCCCTCAGCCGAGACGAGACGGACCTCACGGGCCCTGATCCGATCGTTGATTCGAAGCTCGTTGCTGTCAGCGGTGGCTATCGCGCATCACTCCTGAGATGAGGTTCGGGACCGCCGGAGCAGACTGGACCGGCGCGGGTACCAGGCAAGCGGCTTCTTGGACGAGCCTGCTTCCAGCCATGATTCACGTCGTATCCTACCAGCATGAGCACCATCTGGACACCTGGTGGCGAGCGTCCCGTCCCCGAACCCGAGCGGCCCTCGGCCGCTCCGCCCCCAGGGGTCGCCGGTTCGGGACCCGGGCGGGCTTCGGTCCCCGAACGTGAGCCCGACCCCGCCGAGCAGGCGGAGATGGAGCGCGAGCTGGCGGCCATGCAGGAGGAGGTGGCGTCGGCCCCGGCAGCGGTGGTGGTGGCCAACCACGCTGTGGGCCTGTTCCAACTGGCGGCCATCCACCTCAACCGCCGGCCCCCCAACCTGGCCGAGGGCCGGGTGGCCATCGACGCCATGGGTGCGCTCGTGGAGGGCATGGCCGGCCGGCTGGGCGACGAGGAGCAGGCGCTACGCGACGGCCTCGGCCAGCTGCGCATGGCCTTTGTCCAGCTCAGCTCGCCCGACGGGAGCGGCGAAGAAGGCCAGCCGAGTTGAGCTAGCCTCCGCTTGGGGTTGCCGGGAGGTGGATGACGGGCACGCCGGTCGTGGTCCTGGACAAGGTCAACAAGTGGTTCGACCAGCTCCATGTGTTGCGCGACATCGACCTGTCGGTCGACGCTGGCGAGGTCGTGGTGGTCATCGGTCCCTCCGGTTCGGGCAAGTCCACCCTCTGTCGCTGCATCAACCGCCTCGAGGCCATCGACAGTGGCACCATCCACCTCGACGGAGCGCTCCTGCCGGTCGAAGGCAAGGAGTTGGCTCGGATCCGCGCCCAGGTCGGGATGGTCTTTCAGAGCTTCAACCTCTTCGCCCACATGAGCGTGCTGGCCAACGTCACCCTCGGACCGATCAAGGCCAAAGGCCTGGCCAAGGCGGCCGCTCGGGAGCGGGCCATGGCCCTGCTCGAGCGCGTGGGCATCGCCGACAAGGCGGAGCGCTACCCGGCTGAGCTCTCCGGGGGCCAACAACAGCGGGCCGCCATCGCCCGGGCCCTGGCCATGGAGCCCAAGCTCATGCTCTTCGACGAGCCCACCTCTGCCCTCGATCCCGAGATGATCGCCGAGGTGCTCGACGTCATGATCGCCTTGGCCGCCGAGGGCACCACCATGATCGTGGTGACCCATGAGATGGGCTTCGCCCGCTCGGCCGCCCGCCGGGTCGTGTTCATGGACGACGGCCGCATCGTCGAGACGGCGTCTCCCGATCGCTTCTTCTCGGATCCCGAGAGCGACCGGGCGCGAGACTTCCTGTCCAAGATCCTGGCCCACTGACCTCCCCATCCACCAACGAAGGAGACACGACATGTCCCGCACCCGATCCCGATGGTCGACCCCGATGGTGCTCGCCCTGGCCCTGCTCGCCGCCGCGTGTGGTGGAGCTGAAGAGGGGGAGGACGTTGACACCGGAGCGACGCCGGAGCCCGCGGCCGAGGTGCCCGAACACCCCGAAGGCTCGACCATGGCCGAGATCCAAGAGGCCGGCACCATCACCGTGGGCACCAAGTTCGACCAGCGCCTGTTCGGCCAGACCGACCCCCGCACCGGCGAGGTCGAGGGCTTCGACGTGGAGATCGCCGAGCTCATCGTCGAGGCCATCGGGCCCGACGTCGAGATCGACTTCGTCGAGACGCCATCGGCGGTTCGCGAGACCGCCATCCAGGAGGGCAGGGTGGCCATGGTGGTGGCCACCTACACCATCAACGACGCTCGCAAGGAGCAGATCGACTTCGCCGGCCCGTACTACGTGGCCGGCCAGGACATCATGGTGCCGGCCGGCAACCCGCTCGGGATCGAGGGCGTTGACGACCTCAACGGGAAGCGAGTGTGTTCGGTCGCCGGCTCGACCTCCATCGAGAACATCCGCACCATGGCGCCCGAGGCCGAGATCACTGAGTTCCCCCTCTACACCAACTGTGCTGACGCCATGCGCGATGGCCGGGTCGATGCCGTGAGCACCGACAACGTCATCCTCCTCGGCCTGGTCGAGCAGTACGGGTCGGACCTGTTCGAGGTGGTGGGCAACCCCTTCACCACCGAGCCCTACGGCATCGGCATCCCCAAGGGCGACGACGAGTTCCGCACCTTCATCAACGACCGCTTGGAGGAGATCTACGCCAACGGTGAGTGGGCCGAGGCCTTCGAGCGCACGGTCGGCACCGTCACCGAGGAGACGCCCGAGCCCCCGCCGGTCGACCGCTACTAGTCGGACTCCTCCCGAGCACCACCAGCGAACGAGGGACGCGCGCCGCCCGTGGACGTCGTCCTCGACAACCTCGACCGTCTCGCCGCGGGCGTGGGCACCACCGTGGCCCTCACGTTGTTGTCGTGGGTGGGGGCCTTCGTTCTCGGCGTCGTCGTCGCCTCGTTCCGGGTGGGTCCCATCCCCCCGCTGCGAGGCGTCGGCGCCGCCTACGTCGAGGTGGTGCGCAACTGCCCGCTGACGGTGCTGTTCGTCGTCTTCTACTTCGGTTTCCCCAGCATCGGCATCACCGAGCCCAAGTTCACCTCAGCGGTCATCGTCCTGTCGGCCTACACCGGCGCCTTTGTGGCCGAGACGGTGCGGGCCGGTTTCAACACGGTGGGCGTCGGCCAGGTGGAGGCAGCCCGCTCGCTGGGCCTGGGCTTTCCCCAGGTGCTCGGCCTGGTCATCCTCCCCCAGGCCCTGCGGGCGGTGGTGGGTCCCCTGGGGAGCCTCTTCTCCGCCCTCATCAGGAACAGCTCGATCGCCTACTCGATCTCGGTGATCGAGTTGACGGGCACTGCTGCCCAGATCGTCAGCGACACCGCCCAGTTCGTCCCTGTGTTCGGGGCGGCGGCGCTGGCCTACCTCCTGCTCACCCTGCCCACGGGCGTGCTCGTGGGCGTCCTCGAGCGCCGGGTGGCGATCAAACGATGACGGCGGTGCTGGCGGGCGACGAGCTCGGTCCTCGGGGACGGCGTCGCGTGCTGGTCGGCTCGGTGACGGCCGGTGCCGTGGTCGCCGCCCTGGTCGCGGTGGCACTGGGACGCTTCGCCGAGCGGGGCCAGCTCGACGCCGAGCAGTGGTCCATCCTGGCCGAGCCTGCCGTCCTCGGCTTCTTGCTCGGCGGCCTGGCCAACACGCTCAAGGCGGCGGCGGCGGGCATGGCCGGGGCGGTGGTCATCGGCGCGGTGATGGCGCTCGGCCGGCTTTCCCGCAACCGGCTGATCCACTCGCTGGCCGTGTTGTACGTCGAGTTCTTCCGGGGCTTCCCGCTCCTGCTCCTCATCTTGTTCTCGGCCCTGGGCCTGCCCCGCCTCGGGGTCGACCTGCCCCTGTTCTGGTACCTGGTGCTGGGCCTGGCCGTCTACAACAGCGCGGTCCTGGCCGAGATCTTCCGGGCCGGCGTCCTCTCCCTCGATCGGGGACAGAGCGAGGCCGGCCTGGCCGTGGGTCTCACCGACGGGCAGGCCATGCGCCTGGTGGTGCTTCCCCAGGCCCTGCGCCGGATGCTGCCCGCCATCGTGAGCCAGCTCGTGGTCCTGCTCAAGGACACCTCGTTGGGCTACTTCGTGCAGTACGAGGAGCTCCTACGGCGGGGCCAGCTGACCGGCAACTTCGACGGCAACCTCCTCCAGGCCCTGTTGGTCGTGGCCGTGTTCTACATCGTGGTGAACCTGGCCCTCAGCCGGCTGGCCCGGCGCCTGGAGGTCCGCCAGCGTCGCCGCTACGGCGGCAGCCTGGACGTCAAGGGCGGTCCCGAGGACCTCGTCGCCGCGGAGACCGCGGCCTCCGGTGTGGGTGGTGGCGGCGTGTGACCCGGTGGCTAGGGGCGGGGCTCAAGACCCCAGGCCTCCCAGCGACCGAGGTGGCCGGGCACGACGTCGAAATCGACGGCGGTCCCCTCGGCGATGGTGCGGCTGCCGTCGGCCACCGCCGTGCAGTGGAAGAACAGCTCCTGGCCGTCGTCGCCCCGCACGCTCCCCCACC
>JAUJLZ010000400.1 GCA_030447125.1 Acidimicrobiales bacterium | reverse complement strand
ACCATCCCCACGCACTGGGAGCCCTACCTCGAGACCGCCCTGTCGGCGTGAGCGCCGACGCCCGGGCGCCCCTGCCCGAGGTGGCCTTGGCCGACATCGAGGTGGTTCGTAGCCGACTGGCCCTGGTCCGTCCCTTCGTCACTGCCCACGGCACTGAGTCGGCCAAGGAGGTCCTGCTCGTGCGGGCGGTCGACATCGATGGCCGGGAGGGCTGGGGCGAGTGCGCTGCCCTGGCCCGGCCCAGCTACACGGGGGAGTGGGTCGACGGAGCGGAGGCGGTGATGCGGCGGTTCTTGATCCCCGCCGCTCTGGCCGGGCGCCCGGCCGGCGTGGTCGGACACCCCATGGCCGCGGCCGCCCTGGAGGCCGCCGTGCTCCACCTGCGCCTGGCCGCCGCCGGGGTGACGCTGGCGGCCTGGGTGGGTGCGGCCCGCGATCGGGTGGCCTGCGGCGTGGCCGTGGGCATCGCCCCCTCCGTCGACGAGCTGGTGGCCGAGGTGGGCGGCTTCGTGGCCGACGGGTACCAGCGGGTCAAGCTCAAGATCCGCCCGGGCTGGGACCTCGAACCGGTGCAGGCGGTGCGAGCCGCCTGGCCCGACCTGCCCCTGGGCGTCGATGCCAACGGTGCCTACGCCCGGGTCGACCTCGACGACGGTCCGCTGGCTGCGCTCGACCGCCTCGGTCTGGTCGAGATCGAACAGCCTCTGGCCGCCGCTGACCTGGTCGGCCTGGCCGAAGCGGTCGGTCGTCTGGCCACGCCCGTCTGCCTGGACGAATCCATCGGCTCGGTCGCCGATCTGGAGACGGCCTTGGCCCTGGGCGCAGTCGACCACGTCAACCTCAAGCCCGGCCGGGTGGGGGGCGTGGCCGAGGCGCTGCGCATCCACGACCTGGCCCTCGAACGAGGAGTGCCCCTGTGGGTCGGCGGCATGCTCGACACCGGGGTGGGCAAGGCCGTCAACGTGGCCCTGGCCGCCCTGCCCGGCGCCTGCCTGCCCGGGGACCTTGCGGCCAGTCGCCGCTGGTTCACCGAGGACGTCACCGATCCCTGGGAAGTCGCCCCTGACGGGACCATGGGAGTGCGCCCCCTGGGCGAGGTACGGCTGCCGGGGAAACCTCTTCGAGCACTCGACCGGGAACTACAGCCAGAGCACCCGGTCCCGGAGGGCGTGGGGGCCAGGGTGCACACCCATGACCTCGTGCAGCGCCTCCGCGTAGCGGCCGACGCTGTCTCGGCTGCGGGACATTCTCGCGTCGGACGTGAAGATCAGGCCGGTGTGACTCCTGGCCTCGGCGGTCCAGCTGCGGGCGATGATGACGAAGTCCCGGGCGTTGTTGGTGAGGAGGGTTCGGCTCGCTTCGACGCACCGGGTCAGGAGGGGCTCGTCGTCCTCTCGCTCCCACCCTTGCTCCATGGCTGCCATCACGTCGTGACCCCTCAGCCGAAGCAGCTCGGCGATCCCGGGTGAGTAGTGGTGATCGAGCGCCAGTCTCACCCGAGGGCGTGTTGCTGGCGTTCCCAGCGGGCTCGCTCGACTGAAGCTGACCGCTCGGCCTCGGCGGCGTCCTCGTCGACCTCGTCGCTGAACTCGGCGTAGTCGAGTGCGGCACGCACCAAGCGGGGCTCGAGTCGGAGGTACTCGCCCGCTTGGTCGACGTCGTGCTGGTTGGCCCGGACCGTGCCCACCATCTGGTGGACGTAGAGCCGGGTCCCGAGGACCAGGGGCTGTCGAGGGCCAGAAGCGCCGGGTCGGAAGGGGATGAGCGGATGGTGCTCGACCCTGATGGCCTCGCCGAGGAGGCGATCGGCGAGGGCGTTGCGGGATTCCATCGACTCGGATGCGGCGGCGTCGAGCAGCTCGACCGTTCGAGAGGAGAGCCGGAACGACCGCTGGACGCTCTTCGACTCGCTCATGGCCGCGTAACCCGTTGTGTCACTCTGGGACCCAGGCGCCAGTCCGTGCCTGGTCGTGACGCAGGGATAGGGTCTTCTCCGATGTTCCGCCCTCCAGATCGTT
>JAUJLZ010000399.1 GCA_030447125.1 Acidimicrobiales bacterium | reverse complement strand
GGCGGGAGGGAGCGGGAACACGAACCGGTACAGGGCTCATCAGGCACCTCTCGCCTTGTCGTCGTCGTCGTCGTCGTCGTCGTCGTCGTCGTCGTCGTCGTCGTCGTCGTCGGCTTTGGGGGAGATCAGGCGCTCCACGGCTCGCAGCCGGGCGCTGGCGGCACGGGGGTTGGCCGCCACCTCATCGGGTGACGGGGTGCGGGCCCCAGCCCGGAGCAGGCGCACGGTCGGGATCGCCCCACAGCCGCAGGGCAGGTGCGGCGGGCAGGTACATCCGCCGGTGGCCGCGTGGCGGAAGCGGGATTTCACGATGCGGTCCTCCCCGGAGTGGTAGGCCAGAGCCACGCAACGGCCCCCAGGGACGAGGACCTCGATGGCCTGGTCGAGGGCGCCGGGCAGCACGGCCAGCTCGTCGTTCACGGCGATGCGCAGAGCCTGGAAGGTCCGGGTGGCGGGGTGGCGACCACGGCGTCGGGCCGGGGCGGGGATGGCGTTGCGCACCACCTCGGCCAGCTCGGTGGTGGTGGCGAGGGGACGGGCGGCGACGATGGCCCGGGCGATACGAGCGGCGTAGCGCTCGTCGCCCAGCTCCCGCAGCAGGCGGGCCAGGCCGGCTTCGGGCTCCTCGTTGACGAGCAGGCCGGCGGTGCGAGCACCGCTGGCGGCGCGAGCATCCATCCTCATGTCCAGAGGTCCCTCACGGCGGTGGCTGAAGCCCCGTTCGGCCCGGTCCAACTGCGCAGAGCTGACACCGAGGTCGAACAGCACCCCACTGACACCTTGGAGGCCGAGGTCGGACATCACCGTGGCGAGATCGTCGAAGCGGGCGTGGCGCACCTGGGCCCGGGGCCCAAAGGCGGACAGCCGATCAGCGGCTGCGGCCACGGCATCGAGGTCCCGGTCGAGACCAAGCACCCCGAGGTGGGGGCAGGCTTCGAGCAGGGCTCCGGCGTGACCGCCGCCGCCGACGGTGGCGTCGACCACGGTCCCGGGGGGAACGGGACCGAACAGGCCGACGACGTCTGGGACCATCACCGGGAGGTGGTGGTAGGAAACGTCGCTCATCGGCAACCCCCCGACCGGCGACGTCCGTCGGGATGTCTCCCCGATCGAGCTTGATGGCAGCGGGCGGAGTAGGGGCTGTCCATCTCGCCGATCGGAGGGCTGCGGATGAGCGACGAGTCCCTAGGGCCGCCGTCGCATCGCTTCTGGTCTCGCTGCTCCTTTCTCTGGTCTCTCTGGTCGTTTCTCTTGGGCTCTTCAGACGCCGAGCGCGGCCAGGGCCTGGTCGGAGACATCGAACCCCTCGTCATCGTCGGGATGGGCCTCGTACCAACGCTGCGGATCCCAGATCTCGATGCGGACGTTGCCCCCCACCACCTTGACGTCGCCCGTCAGCCCGGCGTAGGTACGCAGGTTGGCCGGGATGGCGATGCGGCCCTGCTTGTCGGGGACCACGAGGTGGGCGCCGGCGGTGAACTGGGAGGCCACCCGTCGCTGCCTCTGACCCTGGCGGGCGTACTCCTCCATCTTGGCCGTCACCTTCTTGAACTCGTCGGGTTGGAAGATCGCCAGGCACTTGTCGAGCGCCTTGGTGAGGTAGCCGCTCTCCCCGAGCTCGTCCCGGTGCTCGGCGGGCAGGACCAGCCGGCCCTTGGGATCGAGGGAGCGATCGAACTCCCCGAGGAACACGCTGCGGCCTTTCGATCGTCGTGGACTGGGACACGGGTCACCCTATGCCCCACTCTCCCTCCCGTCAACCCCACTTTTACCCACCTGCTACCCCCAGCGGCGCAGCGGGTGGCGGAGGTCCGGTTGCGGCTAGTGGACAGGAAGACGGGCCACCAGGGCGTCGACGACCACGTCGAAGGGCAGGTCGAGGCTGGTGACCGCCGCCGCCACCTCCGCCGCCGCCTGAGCCCGGTCGTCGTCGTCGAGCGTGAGGAGATCGAGCACGTCGGCCGGATCCCATCGACGGGCCAGGGTGCACTGGAAGCGAGCACCGGCCCGGCTCCGGC
>JAUJLZ010000398.1 GCA_030447125.1 Acidimicrobiales bacterium | reverse complement strand
GAGCAGGGTCGAGCCCAAGATGCCTCCCACCACCACCGCCACCGGGACACCCAGGCGGACTCCGGCCAGACCCTGGGCGGTGAGGTAGCCGTTGACCACCTGGCCCACCCCTCGGGCCACCAGCCATCCGAGGGCGGTGCCCACCACACCCCCCACCGTGCCCAGCACGGCCGCTTCCACCAGGAAGATCCGCAACACGTCGCGGTCACGGGCGCCGATGGCCTTGAGCACACCGATCTCGCGGCGTCGCTCGCGCACGGCCGCCAAGAGGGCATTGGTGATGCCGAGGGCGGCGATGACCAGGGCGATGGTGCCCACCGCGCTGAGGATGATCTCCACCACCCGCAGGTAGCGGCGCACGGTGGCGATGAGGTTCTCGGGGGCGCTGGTCGAATAGCCGATGGCGGTGATCTGGGCCCGCACCCGGCTGACGTTGTCGATGCCCTGGGCCACCACGAAGAGGCCGCTGTAGGGCGAGGACGGCACTTCCAGGGCCGCTCCTCCGTCGGGCCCCGACTGGCTCCAGGCGCGCGCCACCTGGGCCTGCCCGACGGGAAGGAGCAGCGACCCCGAACCGGCCTCTTGGGCCACCACACCCACCACCTGGGCCCGCACCCAGCGGCCCCGGACGCGAGGCTCGGCACCTTCGGGGAAGAGCCGTCCCGCAGCCATCTCGATCTCGCTGCCCACCACCCTGGCCGCGTCGCTGCGCTCCAGCCCCACTCGCTCCAGGTAGCCCTGGGTCACGGCCACCTCGGTGACCGAGTCGGCGCCAGGCAGACGACCGGCCAAGACCGTCACCGGCAGCGACGACGCCGAGGCCAGGTCGACGCCGACGGCGGTCTCCAGGAACGGGTCGAGCGGCTCGCCGGTGACGGTCCGCGCCGGGAAGGTCACCAGCACCCGGGCGGTGACGACGGGGAGGACGCTGCGCACCTCGGGCAAGGCGGCGATGCGGGCCCGGCCGGCGTCGTCGAGGTCCTTGGGCTCGCCCGGGCGGGCGTTGTCACGGTCGACCTCCCCGGGGTCGGGCTGGGCCGCGGCCACCTTGATGCCGGCCAGCGGACCACCCTTGGCCAACTCGTCGAGGACCCTGGTCTCGGCCGTGCCGGCAATGGTCAACAGGGCGGTGAGCAGGGCGGCGGCCAGGGCGACGGACAGCAGGGTGAGCACGGCCCGACCGGGCCGGCGCCGCACCCCTTTGGCCGCCAGGGCGATGGCGTCGCGCCAGCTCACGGCGGTGGCTGCGGTCGACGCCGCCAGCGAGGTGGTGACGTCACGCCGCGGGCGCCGGCTGCAGGCGGCCGTCGCGGAGCACCAGGAGGCGCTCGGCCCGCCGGGCCAGCGCTCGGTTGTGGGTGACCACCACCAGGGTGCAGCCGTGCTCGCCCGGCAGTGATTCCAGCAACTCGATGACCATGGTGGCGCTGTCGTCGTCGAGGTTGCCGGTGGGCTCGTCGGCCAGCACCACCTGGGGCCGGTTGGCCAGGGCCCGGGCGATGGCCACCCGCTGGCGCTCGCCTCCACTCAACTCCGCGGGCCGGTGCGAGCCTCGGTCGGCCAGGCCAACGGCGTCGAGCAAGTCGAGGGAGCGCTGCCGGCGCCGGCGGGCAGCCACTCTGGCCAGGGTGCAGGCCAGCTCCACGTTCTCGACGGCCGACAGGGTCTCCAACAGCCCGAAGTGCTGGAACACGAAGCCCACCGTCTCGCGCCGGAAGGCGGCCAGCTCATCTCGGGAGAGGTGGGTCAGGTCGTGACCGTGCACCGAGATGCTGCCCTCCTGGGGAGGCTCCAACCCGCCCAGGAGGGCGAGCAAGGTGGACTTCCCCGCTCCCGACCGGCCGGTGAGGGTGACGTAGCCGACCGCGGGGACGTCGAGGTCAAGCCCGTCGAGCACGGTGATGGCCCCCTCGCGCGCCCGGAAGCGATGGGTGAGGCCCCTGACGGCAAGTGAGGGCACGGCGAGGTGAGGAGTCGCCGTCATCGCATCCATGTTGGTCCGCCCTCGTCGCCCGCCGG
>JAUJLZ010000397.1 GCA_030447125.1 Acidimicrobiales bacterium | reverse complement strand
CGAGCGGCGCCAGGCTGTGCGCCGGGCCTGGTGGGCGGCCTGGGAGCGCGCCCGGGCGGTGCCTGCGCCGCTCGACCGCCTCTCGCCGGAGGCCCTCGCCGCGTTCCGGGCCCGGTCGTAGGGTCGTCGACGTGCCCGCCTGTTCGATCTGCGAGCACCCCGCCCGGGCCGAGCTCGAAGCCGGGCTGGTCTCCGGCGCCAGCGTGCGCGGCCTGGCCAGGGCGCACCGGGTCTCCGCCTCCGCCCTGCGCCGCCACCGAGACGCCGGCCATCTGCCGCGGGCCACGGTCGACGAGGCCACCAAGGCCGAGGCGGTGCGGGCTGAGGATCTGCTCCAGCGGGCCCGGCGCTACGAGTCCCTCGCCGCTGCCGTCGCCGCCCAGGCGCTCCGAGAGCGCCCCCGTGACCCCCGCCTGGCGCTCCAGGCCCTCGACCGGGCGCTGGCGGCCGTGGCGGCGCAGGGCCGCCTGCTCCCGGGCCAGGCCACGGCGAACGCCGAGCTGCGGGTGACGTTCAACGTGCCCCTCCCCGACGAGACCGGGCTGCCCCCGATCGTCGACGAGGCCGACCTCCCCGAGGTCGGCAGCTCGAACGGCTCCCGATGAGCGCCACGCCCGAGCAGTGGGCCGAGGCCCGGGAGGCCTACGAGGCCGGCGAGAGCGCCCGGAGCATCGGGCGGCGCCTCGGTGTGGACCACAGCGCGGTGACCCGCCGCGCCAAGCGTGACGGCTGGGTGGTGCAGGCCGGTGCCCCGGGTGGGGCAGTGGGGCAGCGGCGCGTACCGGCGCGGCCAGGCGCGCCGGCGGAGGGGCCGGCGGAGGTGCAACAGCCGACCCCGACGGATGACCCGGGGCGCCTCATCGCCGGCGACCAGCGGCCGAAGTTCGACCCGTCCACCCCTGAGGGCCAGCGGGCGATCCTCCAGGCCGCCGGCATCCTGCCGAAGCCCTGGCCCGAGGTCGAGGCCCGTCTCGAGGAGCTGGCCGAGGACCAGCGAGCGGAGCGCGAGGAGGCTCGCCCTTGGCTGCGGCGCCCGCGCTGGTGACCGGCGATGCTGTCGCACCCCGTCGGTACCGTTGGCGGCCATGGCCACCGATGAGATCCCCGAGGTCGACGACGCGGCCGCAGCCGATCGAGCGCTGCGAGCGGGCCGAGCCGACACCACCGTCGTGATCGCCAGCAACCTGCTGGTCCCCGGACCGGAGGCCGAGGCGGAGGTGACCACCATGGCCAACTCCGGACTCCGCGCCGACATCATCGGGCACCGCCAGGCCCTCCCCCACGAGCGCCAGCCGGGCTGGCGCGGTGCGTGGGACGGCGACACGTCGAAGATCACGTTCGGTCGGCCGTGGTGGTGGCGCCAGCGCACGGTCGACGGCGTCGGCAGCCTGTCGGCCCTCCTCGACGCCCAGTGGTCGCCGTACGAGGACAGCATGCGGGCCGCCCGCTCCGCCTGATGGCCAGCCGGCGGTCGCTCGACGTGGCCGCCCCCCTGCCGTACGGCACCGCCCTACGGCCGCCCGATGGCAGCGCCCCATGGCCCGCCCGGTAGCGCCCGAGGCCGAGGCGGCCGCCACGCTGCGCCGGGTGCTCGGCGCCGTCGACGCCGGCGACCTGGAGGCCGAGGGGCGCGACGCCCTCGGCCTGGTGCGTCGCATGGAGGGGGCCGCCGCCGCCTTCGAGGTGAGCGCCCAGCGGCGCCGACCAACGCCATAGGGCACCGCCCGGGCGCTGTCACACAATACGAGGGTTTCGTGGTACGGTAGGCCCTGGGCTGATCACCCCGGCGACCGGCGCCGGCGGCGACAGATCCCCAGGAGGGCCCATGGCCACCGATCCCGCCTCGACCGTGGAGTCGGCGAAGTTCCCAGCCGAGCGCCCTGCGCACCCCGCTCCCGTCGGTCTCTGCCGCGTACGAGTTTCGATCGCACCGCCCGCCGGCCGGTAGAAGTCCCCCCAGGAGGTCGCCGTGCTCCGTCTGCTGCTCCGCCTGTCCCGGCTCTCGGGTGACGCCAAGGCGGC
>JAUJLZ010000077.1 GCA_030447125.1 Acidimicrobiales bacterium | reverse complement strand
CCGCCTACCCGCCCGTCGGGAGCCGGCCCGCCCCCGGCTCCGTCTGGTCGACAACGCTCGTCTGGAGGTTGCCGTCCGGCGCCGACGGGCCCGGCGGTTGCTGGCGGTGGCCGCCGTCCTGGTCGTCGTCGCCCTCCTCGCCCTGGCTGGGGTCAACGCCGTGCTCGTGTCGACCCAGGTCCGACTCGACGAGCTGGAACAGCAGGTGGTCGAGGTCCAGGCCCGGCACCAGGCGCTGCGCTTGGAGGTGGCCACGCTCGAGGCTCCCGAGCGGGTGGTGTCGGCCGCGACCGAGCGCCTCGGCATGGTGCCCCCCGAGACCATCACCTACGTGCAGCCGGCGCCCCGGGATGTCCAGGTGCCGGCTCACGAGGTGGGCCCGCCGCCGGGTCCGACCACCGATGAGCCCGCGGGGAGCACCTCGTGGGGCACCGTCAAGCCGTACCTGTCCCGTTGAGCTCCAGACAGCGCCGCCCGCCCGCCCGCAGATCCCGTCCCACCCGGGGAACGGGCCCAGTTCGGACGCGACCCACGGGTGCCGGCCGTGCCTCAACGAGCTCGGCCAGGGGACCTGCCCGCACAGCCCGCCCCTCGCGCCGCGCACCCCGGCCACCCGTCCGGCCGGCCAGCCCGTCCCGTACCCGGACACGGCCTCCGGTCGCACCTCAGACCCGAGCCCGATCCCAGGCGCAGGCTCCCCCACCACGCCCACGCCCACCACGCCCACGCTCACGGCGCCCACCCCCACCCTCTCGTCGCTCCCGGCTCTTCGGGCGCCCTGGTGTCCCCCAACGTCGCTGCCGGGCCCTGTTCCTGGCCGTGCTCGTGGCCTTCACGGGCGTCACCGTCCGCTTGGCCCACCTGCAGGTGGTGGCTCCTGATGCCTACGCCGAACGGGGCATGGCCCAGCGCCTGCGGACGGTCGCGCTCCCCGCCCCCCGCGGCTCGATCTTCGATCGCCACGGCAACGAGCTGGCCATCTCGGTGCGCACGCAGACGGTGTGGGCCGACCCGCTCCTGGTGGAAGATCCCTCGGCCACGTCGGCGGCCCTGGCGCCGATCCTGGACCTGGACGAATCCGAACTGCGTGACCGCCTGGGCCAGGAGGGGGCACGCTTCGTCTACCTGGCCCGCCAGATCGACGACAGCCAAGCCGCCGCCGTCGAAGCCCTCGGGCTCCCCGGCATCGGTCTGCGGGACGAGCCGCGTCGGGTCCGCCCGGCCGGCGACCTGGCCCTGTCGGTGGTCGGTGACGTCGACGTCGACGACCAGGGCCAGTCAGGCATCGAGCGCCAGTTCGACGAGCTGTTGTCGGGTGAGCCCGGGGAGTTGTTGGTGGAACGGGGCCGAGACGGCGGGACGATCGCCGGTGGCCAGCACGGGCTGCGGCCGGCGGCTCGGGGTGAGGACGTGGTCTTGTCCCTCGACCGCTCGCTGCAGTACGAGGTCGAGCGTTCCCTCTCCGAGCAGGTGCAGGCCACCGGGGCCGACGGAGGCATGGCCGTGGTCATGGACCCGCGTAGCGGAGAGGTCCTGGCCATGGCCAGCGTGGAGTCCCAGGGAGAGGGCAGCGCCCCGCAGCCCACCCGGAACAACGCGCCACTCACCTCGGTCTTCGAGCCGGGCTCGTCGAGCAAGGTCGTCACCCTCTCCGCCGCCCTGGAGGAGGGCATCGCCGAACCCGACGACGTGCTGTCGGTGCCCGACTCCCTCCAGGTCGGGCCCAAGCGCTTCACCGACAGCAGCTCGCACCCCACCCAGGCGATGTCGGTCAGCGAGGTGCTTGGCCAGTCCTCCAACGTGGGCACCATCACCCTGGCCCGCAAGTTGGGCCCGCAGGGCCTCGACGGGTACCTCCGTCGCTTCGGCTTCGGCCTTCCGACCGGCCTGAACTTCCCCGGGGAGAGCAACGGGCTCCTACTCCCGGTCGAGGACTGGGCCAGCACGTCGATCGGCTCGATCGCCATCGGCCAGGGCGTCGCCGTCAACGCCGTGCAGATGCTCGGGGCGCTCAACACGGCGGCCAACGGTGGTGTCTCGGTCCCTCCCCGCCTGGTCCTCTCGACCATTGGGGCCGACGGCCAGGAGCGCCCGGTCGAGGCCCGGGTCGGTGCGCGGGTGGTCTCGGAGGAGACGGCGTCAGAGATGACGTCGATGCTGGCCTCGGCGGTGTCCGATGGCACCGGCATCAACGCCCAGGTCGACGGCTACACCGTGGCCGGGAAGACGGGGACGGCCAGAAAGCCGTCGACGGAGGTCCGGGGGTACGAGCCGGGCGCCTACATGGGCGTGTTCGCGGGCTTCGCACCCGTGGACGACCCACGGCTGTCGATCATCGTCGTGCTCGACGAACCGCACCCGTACTACGGCGGGGTGGTGGCCGCGCCGGTCTTCTCCGACATCGCAGAGTACGGCCTGCGCCTCCTCGGTGTCGCTCCCACGGCGGTGCTGCCGGAGGCTCCGACACCCACCAGTCCACCCGTCCGTGCCGTCACCCCGCGAGACTGAACCGGTGCAACCGGTAGTGACGTCACCGACCCAGGCATGAGGGTCGTACGTCTCGATCGCCTCGTGGCCGAGATCGATGCCATCGACGTCGACTGGGGGACGGCCGCAAGCCTGGCCGACGTCGAGATCACCTCGGTCAGCCACGACTCCCGGCTGGTGGAGCCGGGGGCGCTGTTCTGTTGCCTCCCCGGTCGCCGCAGTGACGGTCACCGCCACGCCGCCGAGGCCGTCCGCCGGGGTGCGGTCGCCCTGCTGTGCGATCGACCCCTGGAGGCCGGGGTCCCGCGCCTCCTCGTCGCCGACTCCCGCCGGGAGATGGGTCGGGCGGCCGCCGCCTTCTGGGGCCACCCGTCGCGCCAGCTCGAGGTGGTGGGCGTGACCGGCACCAACGGCAAGACCACGACGACCTGGTTGCTGCGGGCGATACTGGAGGCGGCCGGCCGGTCCACCGGGCTCATCGGGACCCTCGGCGGCACCATGACCACCCCTGAGTCCACCGAGCTCCAGGCCGCCTTGGCCTCCATGGTGGAGGCGGGGGCTTCGGCGGTCGCCATGGAGGTGTCCTCCCATGCCCTGGCCCAGGCCCGGGTGGAGGGCACCTCGTTCACCTTGGCCGTGTTCACCAACCTCAGCCGGGACCACCTTGACTTCCACACCTCGATGGAGGACTACTTCTCGGTCAAGGCCCGGCTCTTCGAAGCGGGACGCACGGCCGGCGCCGTGGTCAACGTCGACGATCTCCACGGACGGCTCCTCTTCGAGACGGCCCAGGTGCCCACCACCTCGTTCTCCCGATCCGAGGTGACCGACGTGACCATCGGCATGGACGGCTCCGTCGGTACGTGGCGGGGTCGGCGGCTACGGGTACCCCTCGGCGGAAGCGCCAACCTGGCCAACGCCTTGGCCGCCGCGACAGCTGCGGTGGCGATGGGGGTGGACGAGGGGGAGGTCGTCGACGGCCTGGCGTCGGCTCCGCCGGTCCCGGGCCGCTACGAACACGTGGCGTGCGGCCAGCCCTTCGACGTGGTGGTCGACTACGCCCACACGCCAGATGCGCTCGAGCAGCTCCTGGTGGCCGCTCGCTCCGGTGGCGGTGGTCGGGTGATCGTCGTCTTCGGCTGCGGCGGCGAGCGCGATCGGCAGAAACGGCCCCTGATGGGCCGAGCGGCGGCAACACTGGCTGACGTGATCATCGTCACCAGCGACAACCCCAGAGCCGAGGACCCGGCCGCCATCGCCGCCGAGGTGGTGGCCGGGGCGGATGGTCCCGGCCGTGTCCAGGTGGAGCTCGACCGCCGGGCCGCCATCCACCTCGCCCTGTCCAGCGCCGGTCCCGGCGA
The DNA here is from genome assembly GCA_030447125.1 of Acidimicrobiales bacterium. The sequence continues at coordinate 3,848 of JAUJLZ010000077.1, read as the reverse complement.
CGTGGTCCTGGTGGCGGGCAAGGGCCACGAGACCGTGCAGGTCGTCGGCCGGCGCAACGAGAAGTTCTCCGATCGGGAGGTGGTCGGCCAGGAGCTGGCCGCCCTCGGGTTCGACTCCCGTGGCCCCTCGTGATCCCCCTGCTGGTTTCGGCCGGAGTGGCCTTCATCGTGGCCCTGGTGGGGACTCCCGTGCTCATCCGCTGGTTGCGGGCACGGGGCATCGGCCAACCGATCCGAGAGGACGGCCCCCAGGGCCACTTCACCAAGGCGGGCACCCCCACCATGGGGGGGGTCATCATCGTGGCGGGAGGGCTGTTCGGCTACCTGGCCGCCCACACCCAGAGCGGCGCGGTGTTCACCTGGGCCGGCATCCTCGCCATTTTGGCCATCACCGGGGCCGGCTTCGTCGGGCTCCTCGACGACTGGATCAAGGTCACCCGGGCCCGCAACCTGGGGTTGACCAAGCGGACCAAGCTGGCCGGGCTGTTGATCGTGGCCGCGCTCTACTGCGTCGGCAGCCTCCGCCTGGCCGCCGTCTCCACCGAGCTGTCCTTCACCCGACTGGGCACGACCGGCCTCGACCTCGGACCGGTGCTGTGGTCGGTGTGGGCGGTGCTGTTGATCCTCGGCACCACCAACGCCGTCAACCTCACCGACGGCCTCGACGGCCTGGCCGCGGGTTCGTCCACCTTCTCGTTCTCGGCGTTCGTGGTCATCGCCTTCTGGGCGCTGCGCCATCCCGAGGTCTACACCTACACCCAGCCGCTCGACCTGGCCCTCGTCGCCGCCTCGATGATGGGCGCCTGCGCCGGGTTCCTGTGGTGGAACGCGGCCCCGGCCCGCATCTTCATGGGCGACACCGGATCGCTGGCCATCGGCGCCGGGCTGGCCACCCTCGCCCTGGCCACCAACACCCAACTCCTCCTGCCCATCATCGGTGGACTGTTCGTGGTGGAGACGCTGTCGGTCATCATCCAGGTGGGTTCGTTCCGGCTGTTCCAGCGCCGGGCGTTCCGCATGGCGCCGATCCACCACCACTTCGAGTTGGCGGGGTGGCCCGAGACGACGGTGATCATCCGCTTTTGGATCCTGGCCGGCATGCTGACGGCGCTGGCCATGGGTGTGTACTACGCCGACTACCTGTCCACCGGAGCTCTCGCATGACGGGGGAGGGTGAGGCGCCAGGACGGGCGCTGGTGGTGGGCCTGGGGGTGGCCGGTGAGGCCGCCGCCCGCCGCCTGGGGGAGCGGGGCTGGTCGGTGGAGGTGGTGGAGGACCAGCCCGGGCCGCCCAGCCGGTTGCGGTCAGAGGCCCTGGCGGCCCGGGGCGTGGTCACCCACGAGCGGCCCGACCGGGCTGCGCTGGCCGAGCTGGTGGCCGGAGCCGACCTGGTCGTTCCCAGCCCGCCCGTGCCCCCGACGCATCCGGCCATCACCGCGGCCCTGGCCGGGGGGGTGGCGGTGTGGAGTGAGTTCGAGTTGGCCGCCCGGTGGTCGACGTTGCCCTTGGTGGCCATCACCGGCACCAACGGCAAGACGACGGTGACCACCCTCGTCGAGCACATGCTGGCGGCCAGCGGCCTGCGCACCGTGTCCGCCGGGAACAACGACCTGCCCTTGGTCGACGCCCTGGCCGGCGAGGCCGAACTCGACGTGATCGTGGTCGAGGCCTCGTCGTTCCGCCTCCAGTTCACCGAACGCTTCTGCCCGGCGGTGGCCACGTGGCTCAACCACGCCGAGGACCACCTCGACTGGCACCCGAGCATGGAGCACTACGCCTCGGCCAAGGCCCGGGTGTGGGCGGCCCAGGGTCCCGACCAGGTGGCGGTGGCCAACGCCGAGGACGCCGTGGTGTCGGCCTCGGCATCGACCGTGCGCTCGCGGGTCGTGACCTTTGGACTGCGCACGGGCGACTGGCGGGTCGAGGACGACCGCCTGGTGATGCCCGGCGGCCACACGCTGATGCGGGTCGGCGCCCTGTGGCGCTCGTTGCCCCACGACCTGGCCAACGCCCTGGCCGCAGCCGCCACCGCCCTGGCCGCCGGAGCCTCGGTCGACGCCGTGCTCGCCACCCTCAGGTCGTTCCGAGGCCTGGCCCACCGCCTCAGCCTGGTGGCCGAGCACCAGGGCGTGTCCTGGTACGACGACTCCAAAGCCACCGATCCCCACGCCGCCGCCACCGCCGTGGCCGGCTTCGCCTCGGTGGTGCTCATCGCCGGAGGCCGCAACAAGGGGCTCGACCTGTCGGCCCTGGCCCGGGTGGCCGACCGCATCCGAGCGGTGGTGGCCATCGGTGAGGCCGCGGGCGAGGTCGAACGGGCCTTCGCCGGTCTGGCCCCCGTCACGGTCGCCGCGTCGATGGGTGACGCCGTGGCCGCCGCCCGCTCGGCGGCCAGGCCGGGCGACGCGGTGCTGTTGTCCCCCGGGTGTGCCTCGTTCGACTGGTACTCCTCTTACGCCGAGCGGGGCGAGGACTTCGCCCGTGCCGTCATCGACCTGATCGGAGTCCGGGCATGACCTCCCGCCCCCACCCCTCGCCCCTCGCCCGTCCCCGGCCCTCCGATTTCGTCCTGCTGGCCGTGGTCGTGGCGGTGCTGAACATCATCGGCCTGGTCATGGTGCTGTCGGCGTCGTCGGTGCAGTCGCTGCAGGAGTCAGGCTCGACCTGGAGCTACTTCCTGCGCCAGGCCACCTGGCTGGCGCTGGCCACCGCCGCCCTCGTCTGCACGCTGCGGGTCGACTACCGCCACTGGCGGCGCCCGGCCCTCCCCCTGCTGGTCGTGTCGACGATGTTGCTGGTGGCCGTGTTGCACCCGGCGATCGGCACCGAGGTGAACGGGGCCCGCAGCTGGTTCGACCTCGGGCCGCTTCGCCTGCAGCCGTCGGAGGTGGTCAAGCTGGCCCTGTTGTTGTTCAGCGCCGACCTTCTGGCCCGTCGCGCCCATCGCATCGACGACAGCCGCCTCACCTTTCGTCCCGTGCTGCTGGTGGCCGGTGTGGTGATCGGCTTGATCCTGGCCCAGTCCGACCTGGGGGCAGCCATCGTGGTCGGGGCCATCGTCGTGGCCGTCCTCTTCCTGGCCGGCGTGCCGTTGGCTCGCCTCGGGGGCGTGCTCGGGCTGGCCACGGTCGGGTTCTTGGCCCTGGCCCTGGGTGAGACGTACCGGCGTGACCGGTTGCTCGTCTTCCTCAACCCCACCGGCGACCCCCTCGACACCGGCTACCAGATCACCCAGTCGCTCACGGGTGTGGCGTCGGGCGGGCTGTTCGGCGTGGGCCTGGGGGCCAGCCGGGCCAAGTACGGCTTCCTGCCCAACGCCCACACCGACTTCATCTTCGCCATCATCGGCGAGGAGCTCGGCCTGGTGGGTGCGGTGCTGGTGGTCGGGCTGTTCCTGGCGATCGCCGTGCTCGGCGTGCGTAGCGCCCTGCGTGCCCCCGACCGCTTCGGCCTGCTCGTGGCCGGCGGCATCACCGCCTGGGTGCTGGCCCAGGCCCTGGTCAACATCGGCGGCGTTCTCGGGTTGATGCCCATCACCGGCCTCACGCTGCCCTTCATCTCCTTCGGCGGCTCGTCCCTGGTGGTCACCATGGCCGCCACCGGCATCCTCCTCAACATCGCGGCCAAGGGCCGGGAGCCATCGCGAATGCCCGACGGTCCCCGGCCGACGGGACGGGCGACGGCGGCCGCTGGTGGCGTCAGCGGCGGCCAGGTCGCTCGGAAGCGACTGCCGGCCAGACGCTGAGGAGTAGCCCGGGGACCGTGGTGACCGAACACCGGCGCTGCCGGTCCCACGAGGCGCTGGGCTGAGGGCAGGCCCGCTCGCCGGTCGCCGCCGTTCTCCCGGT
>JAUJLZ010000396.1 GCA_030447125.1 Acidimicrobiales bacterium | reverse complement strand
CAACCCCTCGAGGGGGAGAGCGTGCTGGTGGCCCGCTCCACCGACGGGGGCCGCACCTTCGCCCCCGCCAGCGTCGCCGTGCCCGGAGGCTCGACCGAGGTGAGCTACCTCCGGCCGTCGCTCAACGTGGTGGCCGGATCCGACGGCGCCGACCGGGTGCTGCTCTCGTTCTGGGAGTGCGACCAGCAGCGCTGTCCCCGGGCCCTCTTCGCCCAGTCGCTCGACGGCGGGGAGAGCTACTCGCCGCCGGTGCTGGTCAGCCAGGAGCCGGGCGGCAACAGCCCCTCGGCCCCGGTGGTCGACGTCGACGGGACGGTGCACGTGGTGTTCCTCCGCCGCTTCGAAGACGGGATCACCGAACTGGTGCTGGGCCGCTCCACCGACGGTGGGGCCAGCTTCACCAACACCGCGATCGACCGCCAGAGCTTTCTCGGGCGCTCCGACGATGCCCTGCACCTGGCCGCCAGTCCCGACGGCCGGGCGCTCTACACCGTGTTCAGCGACAACCGCCAGGGACGGCCCGACGTCTTCTTCCGCAGCTCGACCGACGGCGGCGACACCTGGAGCCAGGCCCTGTTGTTGAACGATCTCAGCGGCGGTGGCTCGTTCCTCCCCAACATCTCGGTGGGACCCGAAGGTCGCATCGACGTGGTCTTCTACCAGCTGGCCCGGGAGAACGTGCAGAACGTCGTCTGGACCCACTCGCGCGACGGGGGCGAGACCTTCGCTCGCGACGTCCAGCTCAACGACAACAGCATCGACCGAGAGGTGGGCTACGCCTACGAGGTGGGAGACCGCTACGGCCCCGACGTGGCCTCGGCCCCTGGGGCCGCCTTCGCGGTGTGGAGCGACTCCCGGTTGGGCAACGGGATCACCGACACCCAGGACACGGCGCTGCGCCGAGCCCCGGTACCGGCCGCGAGCGCCGGGACCTGACGGGCCGGCGTTGTTTCGGCGCGGAGACCCTACAGGTGGGTGTCAGCGCCGAAAGAACGTCGGTGGAGGGGGGCCGCCGGGGTCAGGCCCCTCGCCGCCGGCCGCACCGAGGTTGCGGGCGGCGACGGTGGCGGCCAGGGCCGTGGTCCACAGGGCGACCTCGGGCCCGTTGGTCACGCCCCATCCGGCCTGGAGGTCGGCCAGCCAGGCCACATACGCAAAGGTCACCATCACCGGCAGGGCGGCGCACAAGGCGGTGACGGGTCGGCGGCGGGCGCCGTAGGCCACGAGGAAGGCACCGGCGGCGACCAGGGCCACGAGCGGGATGTACACCACGACCAGGGCGATGGCCGGGGGAAGGCCGCTACCACCGCGAAAGCGGGTCCACACCGGGGCGGCGTGGCCGGCCACGGCCGCCATGCCCGTCCACAGCGCCACCGAGACCCAGGCTCCGATGGCCTGGTTGGAGAACACCCCGACGGCGCTGAAGGTGTTGGCCCCGGGGGTGGCGGCCAGCGTGAGGTGCCAGGCCAGCGTGGTGGCCCCCAGGGTGGCGACGACCGGGAGGGCGATGGCGGGCACTCCGGCTCGTCGGTCGGCCCCCTCGCGCCCTTTCGGCCCGGAGGCGTAGTGGCGGTCGGGGGAGGGGTCGGCGAGCTGGCGACGCAGGCGCCGGCGGGACAGCAGGTAGGCGAAGGGCACCGACCCGGCCAGGTAGCCCAGGACCACGAGCGGCCCGGCCAGGAGCCCGACTGCCGTGGCACTGCGGGGAACCCAGTCGAACAGGGCCAGGGCCAGGGTCACGGCGAGACGGTGACGGCGGGGGTCACCGGTCGCACGCTACCCCCGAGGCGGAGGGCACCTCTTCTCACAGTAGTTTCGGGCGGTGGACCTCGACGGGATCGACCCCCAGCGGGTGCCCAACCATGTGGGCTGCGTCATGGACGGCAACGGCCGGTGGGCCCAAAAGCGGGGTCTGCCCCGCACTGAGGGTCACGCCGCCGGGGAGGAAGCCCTGCTCGACGCCGTGGAGGGGGCCCTCGAGTTGGGGATCCGCTGGCTCACCGTCTACGCCTTCTCCACCGAGAACT
>JAUJLZ010000395.1 GCA_030447125.1 Acidimicrobiales bacterium | reverse complement strand
GGTGCTGGTCAACATCTTCGGTCGGGAGACCCCGGTCGAGTTGGAGTTCAGCGAAATCGCCAAGCTGTAGATCGCAAGCCGTCGATCACCAAGCGGGAAAAGAGACAAGGGAGCACATGGCAAAGAAGAAAGTGGCCACCGTGGTCAAGATCCAGATCGCCGCGGGAGCGGCGACCCCCGCGCCTCCGGTGGGCACGGCCCTCGGTCCTCACGGTGTGGCCATCATGGACTTCTGCAAGGCCTACAACGCCGCCACCGAGGCCCAGCGGGGCACCATCGTGCCGGTGGAGATCACCGTGTTCGAAGACCGCTCGTTCACCTTCGTCACCAAGACCCCGCCCACCGCCGTGCTCATCCGTGACGTGCTCGGCCTGGAGAAGGGCTCGCAGAACCCCGGACGGGAGCAAGCCGGTACCATCACCGCCGCCCAGATCAGCGACATCGCCCAGACCAAGCTGCCTGACCTCAACGCCAACGACCTCGACGCGGCCAGGCTCCAGGTGGAGGGCACGGCCCGATCCATGGGCATCAAGGTGTTGCGATGAGCCCCCACGGCAAGCGCTACCGCGACGCGGCCCGTCGGTTCGACCTCCAAGCGCTCCACAGTCCGCTCGAGGCGGTTGAGCTGGCCAAGAGCCTCGCCGCGGCCCGTTTCGACGAGACCATCGAGGTGGCGGTGCAACTCGGTGTCGATCCCCGCAAGCCCGACCAGCAGGTGCGAGGCACCGTCTCCCTGCCTGCGGGCACGGGCAAAGCGGTTCGGGTGGCGGTCTTCGCCACCGGTGAGGCGGCCGCCGAGGCTCGGGCTGCCGGGGCTGATCTCGTGGGTGCCGATGACCTCATCGCCCAGGTCCAGGGGGGGATGCTCGACTTCGACGTGGCCATCGCCACGCCCGATCAGATGGCCCAGGTGGCCCGCCTGGGTCGCACCCTCGGTCCCCGGGGCCTGATGCCCAACCCCAAGACGGGCACGGTGACCACCGACGTGGGCCGGGCCGTGAGCGAGTTCAAGGCCGGGCGGGTCGAGTACCGGACCGAACGCCAGGGTGCCAACGTGCACGTGCCCATAGGGCGGGCCAGCTTCAGCACCCAGGCCCTCATGGCCAACTTCGCCGCCTTGGTCGACGAGCTCCATCGGGTCAAACCGGCGTCGTCCAAGGGCCGCTACATCAAGCGCGTGAGCGTGTCCTCGACCATGGGACCCGGCGTCAAGGTCGACCCCGCCCAGGTCCAGGCCGGGGCCTTGGCCTCTGCCTAGGAAGCTGAGCGCCTCGCCCGGGCAGGTCCAGCCAGCTGCTATGCTGGCGGCACAATTCGACTCTGCTCGCCGCAGACCTCCGGTGCGCTCCAGGGCGCAGAATCGGGACTTGTCCCGTACCTGACGAGGCGAACTCCACGTTCCCGGGGTTCGCGCTGGCGCGAGCCCCGAGGTGTTTTTGAGGAACGTGATGGACAACCCGAGGCCGGAAAAGGTGGCAGTGGTCGAGGAGGTGCGCGAGCGCCTGTCGGCGTCCGGCGCCACCATCTTGACGGAGTACCGCGGTCTGAAGGTCGCCGAGCTGGCCGAGCTTCGCCGCAACGTGAGCACGGCAGGCGGCGACTACCGCATCTACAAGAACACCTTGGTACGTCGGGCCGCCCACACGCTCGAGCTCGATGTGGACGCGCTCCTGACCGGTCCCACCGCCCTGGCGTTCGTGACGGGGGATCCGGTCGAAGTGGCCAAGGCGTTGCGTGACTACGCCCGCACCAACCCCGCCCTGGTGGTCAAAGGAGGGGTGCTGGGCAGCCGGGCCCTGACCGCCGACCAGACCAGGGCGCTGGCCGACGTGCCTCCGCGCGCCGTCCTGCTGGCTCGCCTGGCCGGTGGCCTGGCTGCCCCCATGCAACAGCTCGCCGGGCTGCTCCAAGCCCTGCCCCGCAACCTCGCCTACGGCCTCAAGGCCCTGGTGGACCAGCGGGCCGCCACCGAGCCCGCGGCCTCAGCCCCGGCCAACGAGCCCCCGACCAACGAGCCCCCGACCAACGA
>JAUJLZ010000394.1 GCA_030447125.1 Acidimicrobiales bacterium | reverse complement strand
CGGAGGGAAGACCCGGCGGTCGGACAGACACGCCCGCCTCGTGGAGCAGCTCGCGCACCTCACTGGAGCTGATGCCCAGCACCTCGCTCACCTCACGCAGGCCGTGCCCAGCTTCGTACAGCTCCGCCGCGTCGGCGGTGACCTCGGCGCGGTCCCGCCCCAGCTTCGGAACGAAGGGGCCCGGCCGCTTTCGTCCGTGGTCCATCCTCGGGTCCGGCTTCCCGATGCCCGCCTCCGCCAGCCACCGACCAACTGTTCCGCGCGACGCTGCGAACATCGCACTCAGCTCGGGCTGCTTCTTGCCCTCGGCAACGAGGCGGCGTAGCTCCGCGGCGCCAACAGGGCAGGCTCGTCCCGACTCTCTGCGGTCCACACCAGCGGCGGCAAGCGCTTCGGCGACCCGCTGAAGGCTGACCCCGAGGCGGCGCGCGATCTCCTTCTGCGTCACGCCGCTCCGGTAGAGCTCTGCCACCGCCTCCGGATCCGGGTCGCTTTGCTTCCGCCAGCCAGTGAACGGGCGGAAAGGACGCGGCGAGCAGTCGTCTGGGGCCAAGGCTCACCGTGACCGCAGCCGGTCGGCTGCTCGCCCGCCGGCGCTCGTTAGGTCCGTGACGAGGATCTGTGCAGGGTCCTGAACGCGGCCGCACCTCTTGTTTTGGGCCTCCGACCGGGCAGTCTTCATCAGCGGTGTGCTCCTCGACGCCGGGCGGGATCCAGGCGGGCAGTGGCCTCGGCAACGGCGTCGAAGGTGGGCTTGGCGTAGAGGTTGAGGGTCTTGACGCTCCCGTGACGGCTCTTGGTCATGAGCAGCGGGCCGGGGACGCCAGCCTCCGCCAGGTGGGTCAGCCGGCTGTGGCGGAGCTGGTGCAGCGTCCAGCCGCCGCTGGCCACGCGGAAGACCTCGGCCGCTCTCCGGTACGACAGCCGGGCCCGGCCGGTGCCGGGCGCAGCGTCGGCGGCCGCCGGCTGGCGGGACGGGACGGGCGCCAGGCTGGAGATGAACAACGGCCCGTCGGCCCGCCCGGCGAGGTAGCGAGGGAGCAGCCGCGCCGTGGCGGTCTCCCACCCGATCGGCTCGGCGTTTCCGCCCTTGCCGATCACCATGGCGCGCTTGTTGGCCATGTCGAGGTCCCCGACGTCGAGCAGGAGGATCTCCTGGGCCCGGGCTGCGGTCTCGTAGAGCATCCGCCACAGGACCCGCTCCCGCAGCGAGTGGCTAGGGGCGCCTAGGAACGCCTCGAGCTCCTCGAGGGCGATGGCCCGGGTCCGCCCGACCTGCACCCGGTCGGCTCGCTCCCGATGGCGCTCGAGGCCCACAGCAGGCGACACCCCCACCCAGCCCTGGCGGCTGCAGTAGGCGAAGAACGATCCGAGGGTGGCCACGACCCGGTTCCAGGTCTTCGCCGCCGCCTTGCCGTGGCGGGCGCCCCACGTGGGGACGGATCTGGGGCTACCGACTCGGGGCGCGGTCCTTCTCGATGATGGCGACGCAGACCGCGACGCACTCGTCGCAGATGCAGACCCCGGGCCCGGCAACCAACTTGTCGACTTCGTCTTTCCGCTTCCCGCAGAACGCGCAGCGGCTCGACCCATCCACCCACTTCGGAGGTCGGCGGTGGCTCCTACGCATGACCCGGAGCATACGCCGAGGCCCCCGCTAGGCGGTACCGCCGCGTGGGAGCATCTCGTGGTAGTGGGGGGTTCTGCATCACGCCCAGGATGTACTTCCCGGAGACGGAGGACGACGGCGACGCCGAGGCTCCCGCCGACCTCGCGCCGGAGGAAGTGGCCGACACCACGCCGGGTGACACCGCCGAGGGCGAGGATCAGGATCCTGCCGCGGGGTGACGGTCACGCCGTGCGCGACCGTCTCTTTAGTCGCTCCGCCACAGCGACCGAGTCCGCGCTCGGCGGTCTCGGGTGACGCGCCAACGCTGCGTCAGACGGGCTGGAATGTGCGTCGGTAGGCGAGTGGGGAGGTGCCGACCACACGGCTGAAGTGCTGCCGGAGGACGGCGGCGGAGCCGAAGCCGA
>JAUJLZ010000076.1:6570-7716 GCA_030447125.1 Acidimicrobiales bacterium | reverse complement strand
TTGTCGGCGACGACGAGGCAGGGGCGGGGACGGTAAACGTCCGAAAGAGGGGTGGATCAGCGCCGAGGGATCGTCGAGTTGGCGTGCAGGGTGCGGCACCTTGTGCCCGGGCAGGGCGCCGCCGATGCGGCGCCACCAAGGGTGGCTTCGATGAGGTCCTCGATCCCGAGGCGGACGGCCCGTCGGCCTCCAACGCCGCTAGCAGGTCGGCGCGCGCTACCACCACCGACCCCACGCTGGTGAGATGGTCGAGAACGGAGACCACCAGCCGCAATGGGGCGGAGCGGTCGTTGACCTTTGACCGACGGCTGCCGAAGCGTGCCGCCTTGCGTCACCTCGCTGCACCAGGGCACGGGGATGGTCAGTGCCGGCCAGTGCTCCGAGGAACAACATCCCGGTCCGCCGGGTTGCCCCTCAAGGCGCGTCCACCCAGGCATGTGGGACGGGGTTTCAATCCGAAGGCGAGTCGCGTTGCTGACGTTTACGCGCGGAACGAAGTTCGGCCCAGAAGCCAAAAGGCACAATGACGAGCAGGGTCGTCACCCAGATGAGCCACGTCGGCGGATCACTGACCACGCTGCCGACAGTCGCAATCACGATTAGGAGGATTGGAATCGCAACGAGACCAGGAACCAGCCCGGACCGCCAAGCCTCCTGCTTGTCCTCAGCCGTGCGGGCGCGCCAATACTCCAGGGGAGGAAGCAGGGCAGAGCGATACCTGTGCGCCATCCCAACAGCATGGCTCACGAGACCCATGACGACTGTCAGGGATCCGAGCGTGCGGGTCTAAGGGGCGGGACTTCCTCCCGAGCGCGACGCACGTACCGGGCTCAGTAGTGCCGGAGACCCCGCGGCCAACGACCACCGTGAGACCGTGCGGCCCACCATGAACTCCTTGCGTGACACACGTCCGAACTGTGCGGAGAACCGTCGATCTTCGGCTCGACTGCCCAGTGCTCCAGCCCCAAGGGGCTCGGCCACGACCAGCACGGGGACCGGTTCGGCGTCGTGGTCCAGGCGGACGAGTACCTGCCCCGCTCCGTCGTGATCGTCGCACCGACATCACGGAGCGCCCGGGCCGCATCATTCCGACCGGAGATCGAGCTGGATGGCGGAACGACGTTGGTGCTGGTCGAACAGATTGGC
>JAUJLZ010000076.1:0-6560 GCA_030447125.1 Acidimicrobiales bacterium | reverse complement strand
ACGACGCCCTGTCGACGGTGCTCGGGCTCCGCTGATCGCCGTCCTGCTACTCCGTTTGCTACTCCAATCCAGCGGAGCAGAGCGAAAGCGCCGGTCTCCAGCGGAACCGACAACGCTGTGACCAGGGCTTTAGCGGGAGGAGCGGTCTCAGGCGGAGACCGCCAGGACCTTCGCAACGTGGAAGTCGGCGGTTCGAATCCGCTCACCTCCACCGAGAACCCCGCACGTCAGAGGCGCTTTTGCCCTCTCGGGCCCTTCGCTGATGCTCCTGCTGCTACTTCGACGCTATTCCGGTTCCCTGATCGGGAATAGCGTCGGGGGCCGCAAGCAGGGCCGGATCGGGAGGCGTGGCGGTGCGAGGCCACGTCAGGGAGCACGGGCCGGGGGCATGGGAGCTGCGGGCCTACGCCGGCCGCGATGCGCTTTCCGTCGTGCGGGCTGCCCTGGAGCAGGGGGTGTGCTGGGGTTGGCTACGGGAGAACCGGCGGCCCAGGGCGTCGCCGGGACCGGGGCAGCCTCCCGAGGTTCGCCCGCCCGCCCCCGAAGCCGTGCTCGCCCTGCTGGCCCGGGCCGAAGTTCCTCGTCCTGGCGGCGGTGACCGGCGCGCAGAGGCGAGCTGTTGGCCCTGCGCTGGCCCGACCTCGACCTCGACACCGACACGCTCACCATCAGCCGGGCCATCTCCGAAGGACCCGACGGCGCAAGGCCGCCGACCTCATCGGCAAGCTGCTCGCCGCTCCGACGTCGTCGACGACCAACTGAGCCGGCGGTCAGGGCCGGCCCGGCCGCCCCACCGCCCGCGCGGAGTCGGGGTCGAACCGCGGCCGCCTCCGCCACCGAGAGGACCAGAGCGCTGCCGACGACGGCCGGTGCGCCCGTGTTCAGGGCTGTCCCGCTTCCCCGCGGTCGCATGCCCTCCTACGTGCGCCGACCGGGCCGATTCGCGACGACCAACAGCCGCTGAGCCGGCGTTGACACCGGGCGAGCCGGTTCCGACCGCCAGACCCAGGTGTTGGCCACGCTCGGTCGCCGAGCCTGAGCAGTCAGCGGTGTCGGAGCGGGCTGAAGCACGAAGGTGGCTCGGCATGGGCGGCCAACGCCTTTGCCAGTTCTAGCTCCCTTGGCCGCTCGTTGCTTCGACGTTGACCATCCACGGCACGCCGAACCGATCGACGCACATGCCGAACAAGGGAGCCCAGAACGTCTCGGCCAGGGGCATCGTGATCTCACCTCCTTCAGCCAGCGCCTCGAACACACGCGTGGCGCCGGTCGCGTCAGCCACCGTGTAGTTGACGGAGACTCCCCGCATCGGCCCGCCGTCGCCGGTCGGGTCGTCGGAGCCCATGAGGAGCTGGCCGTCGAACGTGAGGGCAGCGTGCATGATCAGGCCGGCCTGATCGGCGGGCACGGCCTCCTCGGACGGCATGTCCGACATCGTCATCAGCTCGAGCTTGCCACCGAAGATCTCCTCGTAGCGAGTGAACGCAGCACGGCACGTGCCGCTGAAGAACAGGTACGGGTACAGGGCCATCGAATCCTCCGATGTTGGTGAATGGGTCGTCCCCCATCCGACGCTCCATCGAGCCCAAACTCATCGGTCGTCTTGCGGCCCACCCCAGGAGGTGCCCATGACCCGTGTCCTGAGCGGGCCTGCATCGACGAGGAGAACCCACCGAGGCTGCCGATGATTCTCCACCGGCGCCATCGTCAGTACCAGGCGAAGGACCGGATCCTCGACGACAGGAGAAGCCATGCCCCGGATCACCCCCAACCTCTGGTTCGACACCCAGGGCCAAGAGGCTGCCGAGTTCTACGTCTCGGTGTTCCCGAACTCCCAGGTCAGCAACGTCACCTACTACGGCGAGGCTGGCCCCGGACCGGCGGGGACCGTGCTGACCGTGGACTTCGTGCTCGACGGACAGGAGTACACCGCCATCAACGGGGGCCCGCAGTTCAGCTTCGACGAGGTGATCTCCCTGCTGATCAACTGTGTCGACCAGGACGAGGTCGACTACTACTGGACCAAGCTTTCCGAGGGTGGCGAGGAGGGACCGTGCGGATGGCTCAAGGACCGCTACGGCCTGTCCTGGCAGGTCTGTCCCATGGGTATGGGCGAGCTCCTGAACGACCCCGACAAGGGACGCTCCCAGCGGGCCATGCAGGCCATGCTGGGCATGAAGAAGATCGACGTGGCCGCGCTCCGTTCCGCCGCCGACCAGGGTTAGCCCTTGGCGTCGTGGTCGCCGCCGCCCTGGCCCTGGCCGGCTGTCAGGACGGCGCCAACGAGGAGCCAGCCGACGCCGTCGCCTCCCCGACGATCGAGGAGCTGCTGGCCGAGGAAGGGCCGCTCAACATCGCTCACGGCGGCGGCGACCAGGCCCACCCGCACTCCACGGCCTTTGCCTTTGCCGAGTCGGTACTGGAGGGCGCGGACGTGCTCGAGCTCGACGTGCAGTTGACGGGCGACGGCGTGCTCGTCGTCCACCACGACGAGACCCTCGACGGCACGACCGCGGCCACCGGGCCGCTGATCGAGCGGACCCTCGCCGAGCTGCAGGCGCTCGATGCCGCCCACTGGTGGTCACGGTGCTGGCCGTGCCGTGACCGGCCCGCCGGCGAGTATCAGTACCGGGGGGTCCGCACCGGCGAGCGGCCACCGCCCGCCGGCTACGCCCCCGACGACTTCACCATCCCGACCTTCCGAGAGATCGCCACCCGTTTCCCCGCCCTGCCCCTCGACATCGAGATCAAGGGAGGCCAACACGTTGACCCCGTCGAGGTGGCGCGCGTGCTCGCGGTCGAGTTGCGCGAGCTCGACCGGGCCCAGTCGTCGGTGGTCGTGTCGTTCGACTCGACCGTGGTCCAGGAGTTCCACGCGCTCGCGCCCGAAGTGGCGGTTTCACCCGGGCTCCAAGAGCTCACGGCCTGGCTGATCGGCGGCCAGCCCCTCGCCGATCACTACTCGCTCATCCAGATCCCACCCACGTCGGGGGGCGTCCCGGTCCTCGACCCCGAGGTGGTGGAGCGGGCCCACGCCGAGGGCCTCGACGTGTGGGTCTGGGCGGCGAGTGCCGAGGAGGAACAGGCACGGGTGTACCGAGGCTGGCTCGAACTCGGTGTCGACGGCGTCATCGCAGGCCGCCCGGCCGAGATGACGGCCGTCCTCTGACAGATCCTCGCCACACGCTCAGCGACCAGGGCTCGGTGCACCGGCTCCGCTGGTAGAAAGGAGCGCTTGGGCGTCGTGCAGGCGTCGTCTATCGAAGGAGAACTGCCCATGGAGATCGTTCGAAACGCCGATGGCACCCTCGTCGTTCCCGTCGAGCAGGAACGGCGACACGAGACCGAGGAGAGCGCGGATACCCCACCGGCGGAGGCTGAGGCCACGCCGACCGATGCCGCCCCCACCACTCGTGTGCTCCATCCGGGCGAAGGTGGGTACGACGAGGCCCTCGCCGAATGGGACCTTCAGCAGAACCCTGATCGGGAACCGGCCGTCTCGACGGCGAGCGGTCGCCAGGAGGCCATGGCCCTCGTGCACGAAGTAGCGACCTCACCCGATCACGAGGTCGCACCGGCGGTGGAAGCACTCGACGACCCCGAAGCGAGCGGCGAGGCGCTCCGCCACGTTCTCGCCGGCGGTGTCCACGCCGTCGAAGACTTTGCTACTGAGGTTGCCGAGGCCGAAGGTGGCGATCCGCTCCCCGCCCACGAGGCGACGAAGATCATCGGTGAGGTGTTGACCGAGCTCGACTGACGCATCGTGGACGTCAGCTTTCGTCGCCTGGGCGACGATGACCTGCCGATGCTGCACCGCTGGCTCAACGAGCCCGGCGTGGTGCGGTGGTGGGAAGGGGACGACGTGTCGTGGGAGGCAGTGGTGCGTGACTACGGCTCGGCCAGCCCCGACCCAACCGAACACTGGCTGGCCTCGATCGACGGCCACGACGTCGGTTGGATCCAGTGCTACCTGGCCGCCGATGAGCCGGAGGAGTCGGCACCGTGGTGGGCCCTTGGTGTCCACCCCACGGCGGCGGGGATCGACTACC
Source organism: Acidimicrobiales bacterium (assembly GCA_030447125.1). The sequence goes on along the minus strand of JAUJLZ010000076.1, from coordinate 2,511 downwards.
TCGTGGGCGACCCGGGGCAGCGAGGTCGAGGTGTGGGCTCAGCCATGATCCGTGCCTTTGTCGACCAGGTCGTGTTCGGGCTCCACCCGGGTTGGTCGCAGGCCTGCGCCGCGCCCTACGCCGCCAACATCGCCTCGTGGCGGGCCTTGGAGCGCGCCGGCTTCCGCTTCGCCGGGATCGTCGAGGATGAGGACGGGCCGTGCCGCTTGATGGTGGCCGACCGCCCCACCGCCGACCCGGCTTGATCGAGGCGTAGCCCGAGGCTCGAACCAGTGGTCCTGGACCGGCCGGGAGAATCCTGCTCGGGATGTCGATCCCGGCGGCTGCCGTTCGTAGAGATGGATGAAGGGCCGCACCGTGTCGGCCCGTTGCGAGAGGAGATCCACATGAAGCAGTACCTGCTTTCCGTGCACATGGTCGAGGGCGAGACCCCGTCGGAGGAAGACATGGCGCAGGCCTACGCCGACGTCGACGTGTTCAACGCCGAGCTGCAGGAGCGGGGTGCCTGGGTCTTCGCCGGTGGGCTGCACCCGGCCGACACCGCCACCGTGGTGCAGGTCAAGGGGGGCGAGGTGTTGACCACCGACGGTCCGTTCGCCGAGACCAAGGAGCAGCTCGGCGGGTTCTGGGTCGTCAAGGCCGCTGACCTCGACGCGGCGCTGGCCTGGGCGGCCAAGGGCGCGGCGGCCTGCAAGAGCCCCGTCGAGGTGCGGCCCTTCCAGGACGACGCCGAGGACTGACCGACGGTGCCTTCGACCGACACCTCAGCGGTCGAGCAGACCTTCCGCCACGAGTTCGGGCGGGCGGTGGCCACCCTGGTCCGCCTCTTCGGCGACATCGATCTCGCCGAGGAGGCGGTCCAGGACGCCTTCGTCGTGGCCATGCAACGTTGGCCCGACGGAGGTGTGCCGCCGAATCCGGGGGGATGGATCGTCACGACCGCCCGCAACCGGGCCATCGACCGGCTCCGGCGGGAGTCCTCCCGCCATGAGCGATCGATCCAGGCAGCCCTGGTCCACCACGGCGACGAGCCCCCGGAGGTGGGAGCCGTGACCGACGACCGCCTCCGGTTGATCTTCACCTGTTGCCACCCGGCCCTCGCTCCCGCGGCCCAGGTGGCCCTGACCCTGCGCCTGCTCGGCGGCCTCGAGACCGGTGAGATCGCCCGTGCCTTCCTGGTCCCCGAGGCCACCCTGGCCCAGCGCCTGGTACGGGCCAAGCGCAAGATCCGTGCTGCGGGCATCCCCTATGACGTCCCGAGGGACGCCGAGTTGCCCGATCGGCTCCGCCCGGTGCTGGCCGTCGTCTACCTCGTCTTCAACGAGGGCTACACGGCCACATCCGGGGAGGATCTGGCCCGCGCCGACCTGTGTGCCGAGGCCATCCGACTGGCCCGGCTCCTCGCCGTCCTGATGCCCGACGAGCCCGAGGTGCTCGGCCTGCTCGCCCTGCTGTTGCTGATCGAAGCGCGCCGAGCGGCCCGCACCACCGACGACGGGTCGCTCGTCCTGCTGGCCGACCAGGACCGTTCCCGGTGGGACCGGGACATGATCCTCGAGGGCCAGTCGCTGGTCGCCTCCTGCATCCGCCGCAACCAACCCGGCCCCTACCAGATCCAGGCCGCGGTCAACGCCGTGCACAGCGACACCGCCGCCGGCCCCGACACCGACTGGGGCCAGATCCTCCAGCTCTACGACCAGCTGCTCGACCTGGCGCCCACGCCTGTCGTCGCCCTCAACCGGGCTGTGGCCATAGCTGAGGTCGACGGGCCGGCCGCCGCGCTGGCCGCGACGGAGGCCTTGGACCTGCACGGCTATCACCTCTTCCACGCCACCCGAGCCGACCTGCTCCGCCGTCTCGGCCGGACGAGCGAAGCCGCCGCCGCCTACGACGCCGCGCTCGCCCTCGTGGGCAACACCGCCGAACGCCGCTTCCTCGAGGGGCGCCTGCGCTCACTCCTCCTCGGCTGAGCCACCACGGCTCGCCCGAGTCGTCAGAGGAAGCCATCACCGCAACTGTCGCACCCACCTGCCAAGATCAGCCCATGGTCTTCGGTCAGCCCTCGGGTCCCCCTGCTACGGCTCGCCAGGTGCGCCACCTCCTCACTCTGGTCGTCGCCGCCGGGCACGCCGACTTTCGTGACGCCCGGGGTCCGCTCGGGCTCACCCAGCGTCAGGCCGGCGGCCGCTTCACCCACGATGAGGCCGAGACCCTGATCGCCCAGCTCGAGGGCGAGGTAGGCGACGGCGAAGATGCCGAGGCTCCCAGTATCCGGTCGTCGCCCTCCGCCAACCGCCGTGACGCTGAGCGCATCGCCATGGTGCGCAAGCTGCCCTCCGAGCTGCTCGCCGCTGAACTCCAACGGCGGGACTGGATCGTGATGGAACCATAAAGGGATCGAGCAAGGGCCCCGACGACTTCCTACCTAGTTCTGCAGGCCTACCCACCTCGGTGGACCTAGATGTCGTAGTAGAGCATGAACTCCCAGGGGTGGGGCCGCAGACGGACCTC
>JAUJLZ010000393.1 GCA_030447125.1 Acidimicrobiales bacterium | reverse complement strand
CTGATCGCCTGGCGCGGTGCGTTCCCTCGCCCCGTGCCCCTGAGCGAGGCGCTGGCCGACCTGGGCCGGCCCCGGCCCTCGATGGCCGACGCCGACGTAGCCCTGGCGTCGCGGACCGGCGGCTGGCGGGCCCGGTTCAGCCGCGTCGGCCTGGGTTGGGCCTCGGCCGGGCGGGACACCAAGGAGTTCGCCCAGCGCCTGCGGGTGGCAGGAAGGACGCCCGAGCAGCACGCCTTCGAGAAGGTGCTCGGCGCGGTGGCCGGCGTGTCGCTGCCGGCCGTGGTGGGTCTGATGCTCGCCGCCGGTGGCATCGCCGTGGCCCCCGGGGGCGTGGCTCTTGGGTCGGCAGTGCTGGGGGCGGCGGGCTTCCTCTACGCCGAGATCCCACTGCGGGACCGAGTGGAGCAACGACGCCTGGCCTTTCGCCACGCATTCTCGTCCTATCTCGACCTGGTCACGATCGTTCTCGCCGGCGGCGGTGGCGTGGAGACGGCGCTGGTGTCGGCGGCTGAGTCCGGGGGCGGCTGGGCCTTCGCCGAGATCAACCAGGCGCTCAACCGTGCTCGCCTGACCAAGCGCAGCCCCTGGGACGGCCTCGACGACCTGGGGGAGCAGCTCGGCATCGACGAGCTGCGGGAGCTGGCCTCCAGCGTGCGCCTGGCCGGACAGGACGGCGCACGAGTGCGGGCCTCGGTGGCGGCCAAAGCCGATTCGCTGCGGGGCCACCAAATGGCGGAGGTGGAGGCTCGAGCGGAGGCGGCGAGCGAACGGATGTTGGTGCCGGTCATCCTGCTGGTGCTCGGCCTCATCTTGTTCGTCGGCTTCGGCGCAGTGTCGGTCATCACCGAGGGAGGGGCCGCCACGGTGGCCTCGTCGCAGTAGGGCCTGCGAGACGAGAAGGGAGAACGCAGGGTCGCGGCCCCAGCGGAGCAAGCCCAGGAGAACCCGAGCACACAACGAAAGAAGGAGAGCCAGATGCACATCGTCCATGCCGTCGTCGCCTTGTCGGTGGCCCTTGTCGAGCAGTCCCGTTTCGCCGTGGAGTACCAGCTGAACCGCTGGGGGGTCGAGACCCGCGATGAGCGCGGAGCCATCGCCACCGAGATGGCGGTCGTCATCGGCGCCCTGGTGGCCATCGCCGTGGCTGGCGCCTTGATCTTCATGGCCAAGATGCGCAGCAACGCCAACGCCATCCCCGACGCAGTTCCTCCTCCGACCTAACCGCATGCGTCCTCGCCAGGGCGCTGCCGGGCAGGTGGGGGCCACAACCACCGAGCTCGCCGTGATTATGCCCGTGCTGATCGTGATGCTCCTGGCGCCGGTGCAGGTGGCGCTGTGGTGGCACGCGCGGCAGGTGGCGGACGCCGCCGCCGAGGAAGCGGTCGACGTCGCCCAGGTGCAGGACTCGAACGAGGCGCAGGCCACGGCGGCAGCTTTTGGCCTGTTGAACCAGGTCGGCAACCTGCGCGGAGCATCGGTGGTGGTGCAGCGAGGGCCCGAGGAGGTCGTCGTCGAGGTTCGGGGTCGAGCCCCCCAGGTGGTTCCCGGCATTGCCTGGGGGGTGACGAGTCGGGCGGCAGGGCCGATGGAACGGCTCGTGCCCGAAGACGAGCGCGGGTGATGGCGATGGCGGGCCGAGCGGGTGAGGAGCGAGGGTCGCTGGCCATCGAACTGTCGGTCCTGGCACCGGCGCTGATCGCCTTCATGTTCCTGGTGGTCTTCGCCGGCCGGGTGGCCCAGGCGGAATCGGACGTGCGCAGTGCCGCCCACGAGGCGGCCCGGGCGGCTTCCCTGCGGGGTTCGGCCACGGCGGCGGAAGCGGCCGCCAGGGCCACTGCTGGCCAGAACCTTTCCACCAGCGGGGTGGCCTGCGGATCTTCCACGGTGGCTGTCGACGCGTCGGACCTACGCCCGGGCGGCCAGGTGGCGGTCACCGTGCGGTGTCGGACCTCCTACGCCGATCTGGCCATGTTCGGGGTGCCGGGATCTCGTGACTTTGAGGTGACGGCGGTGGAGGTCGTTGACACCTACCGAGGTG
>JAUJLZ010000392.1 GCA_030447125.1 Acidimicrobiales bacterium | reverse complement strand
ACCACACGCACCCCACGGCCGGGTCGACGTCACGATCCGATGAAGTCGAGGTGACGTTCTCACCGTCGCCGGGCACCGGCCGCCGCCGTCGTTTCTCGACGCAACGGCAGGCGAGACTACTCGTGCGCTCGGTCCCGAGCGCAGCGTCTGAAGTTACTACTCTGGTTCGCCTGTGCCGGCCGATGGAAACGTTCCGAGGAGCAGCCGCGGCGCACCTGCCCCTGTCCCGGGCGGTAGATCGACGCCACGCCGGGACCGTTCGTGACCCGCCTCTCTTGGGACTTCACCGGTCATGACCCCGCCCCCGGCGATCCGACTGCCTACGCCCGGCTGTCCCGGGACCTGGCCGACACCGCCGAGGCGGCCGAGTCCGCCTACCGGCACCTGGCCCGCCTGGCCACCGGCGTGGACGAGACCATCTGGCGGGGCTCCGCCGCCGACGTCTTTGCCGAGGAGCTGGCCGAGCTTCCACCGCAGCTGGAGAAGCTGCAGCGCTCCTACGCCCTGGCCGCCGAGGCCATGGCCACCTACGGCCGGGTGCTGGAAGACTTGCAGTACCAAGCCGTTGCCGCCCTGGGCCGTCTGGAACAGGCCAGCGCCGAGGAGACCGCGGGGCGCCGGGCCCGGGACCAGGCCCTGGCCGCCGCCGCCGCCGATCCCCTGGCCCTGGTCCCACCCGAGACGTCGGCACTGGACCGGGTGGTCGACGACGCCGGCGACCGCGTGCGTATCACCCGCACCGAGCTCGAGCGCATCGCCGAGGACCGCCGGGCGGCGGAGTCCAGAGCCGTGGCCGGCCTGCAGGCGGCCTCGGACGCCGGGATCGCCAATGACGCCTGGCACGAACGAGCCCTGGCCGCGGTGGGCTCCTGGGTGGACGACCACGCCGACATCCTCGAGGAGCTCTCCGGTGCCCTGCAGGTGGTGTCGGGCATCGCCGGGGTGTTGTCCTTTATCCCCGTGCTGGCGCCGGTCTTCGCCCCCATCGCCCTGGCCAGCGGGGCGGCCGCACTGGGCATCGACGCCGCCCTGGTGGCCACCGGCAACGGTGACTGGAAGTCCATCGCCATCGACGCCGGCCTCATGGCGCTTCCCGGGGCGGGCAAGCTGGTCTCCACCGCGGCCAGGACGACGCGGGCTTCGGCCGCAGGACGCAGTGTCGTCCGTACCGGGACGGGGGCACCCGGGCTGTCGAGGCAGGTCAACTTCATGGAAGCGGGCGATGATTTCGCCACCTTCGCGCAACGTACGCCCCCTCTCGGCGGCTACACCGATGTGATCATCCATGGCTCTCCTCACGGCTTTGCCCGGGCACCGACCGGGCCGATGATCAACCACCAGACGCTCGCCCGGATGCTCAGCAGAAGTCCGGACTACACCGGCGGGCCGATACGCCTCCTCTCGTGCAGCACCGGGGCCCCGGGGGCCACGGCGGCGCAGAACCTCGCCAGGAAGGTGGGCGTCGAGGTGTTGGCTCCCAGCGATACGCTCTGGGCCTTCCCCAGTGGACGTCTGACGATCGGACCGAACGCGCTGGCCAACACCGGTGAGTGGGTTCAGCACCTGCCGAAGGGATGAACATGGCGTTGCTGAGAGCGGGTTTCTTCCGGGAGCTGCGCCACGGCGACTCCGATGGTCCGTCCCTACGCGAGGCAAGAGACACCGGTCAGGGCGGCGATGACGAGACCATCGGGGCCTACCTGCGAGCGGGGAACATCCTTGCGGCCACGGCCATGCCGGTCGATGACATCCTCGACGCCACCAAGACCAACATCGCTGATCTGACGCTGATGACCGATGGGACCTGGCTGTGGCCGTCGGATCTCCCCTATTACGTGGAGACCTACGGTGTTGCCGTGCCCGCCGGACTTCAGGACCACATCGTCGCCCACCTCGGGAATCCACCGAAGCTCTCGGCCCGCGAGCTCGCAGCACTGGAGAACGAGCTCTTCGACTAGAGGGCGGCGTCATTGCGGGGCGCGCCTGGAGAGCTCCTCGGCTCGTCGACGCAGCTCGCCTTTGAGCACCTTGCCGGTGGC
>JAUJLZ010000391.1 GCA_030447125.1 Acidimicrobiales bacterium | reverse complement strand
CGCCACGCCCTGTCCAGCTACCTCGACCTGGTGAACGTGATCCTCGCCGGAGGCGGCGGCATCGAGACCGCCTTGAACGCCGCCGCCGACGCCGGCGACGGCTGGGCCTTCGCCGCCATCCGCAGCGCCTTGGATCGGGCCCGCTTGACCAACCGGACGCCCTGGGACACCTTCGGGCAGCTCGGCGACGAGCTCGGCGTCGACGAGCTGCGGGAGCTGGCCGCCAGCGTGGCCCTGGCCGGCTCCCAGGGTGCCCGCATCCGCCAGTCCCTGGCCGCCAAGGCCGACAGCCTCCGTGGGCACCAGGTGGCCGAGACCGAGGCCTCCGCCGAGGCCGCCACCGAGCGCATGACGATCCCGGTCGCCGTCTTGCTCTTCGGCTTCCTGGTGTTCATCGCCTATCCCGCCATCCACCAGATCACGACCGTCTCGTCCAATCCCATCCCCTGACCTCGAGGAGGAGCCATGCCAAGCATCGAGTTGGTCCGGATGAGCTGGATCTACCTGCTCGCCCGGTTGAACATCGACCCCGATCGCGAGGACGGTATGACCACTACCGAGGTCGCGGTCATCACCTTCGTGCTCGTGGCCGCCGCCATCGTGGTGATGGGCATCATCTTCACGGCGGCCAAGAACAACGCCAACAACATCCCCGATCCTCAGGCACCCACCGCCGGCCCATGAGGCGCGGTCGCGGCGAGGACGGCCTCACGGCGACCCAGCTCAGCATCGTCATGCCCGTCCTGCTCTTTTGGATCATGCTGATCGTCCAGTACGGCCTGTGGTTCCACGCCAAGCAAGTGGCGGCCGCCGCGGCCGCCGAGGCCATCGACGCCGCCCAGGTCCCCGACGGCCTCGCCGCCGACGGCGAGGCGGCGGCCCGTTCTTTCCTAGCGCAGTCCGGGAACCTGGCAGAGGTCGCGGTGGCGGTCGATCGCAGCCCGGAGCGGGTGGTGGTCAGGGTCAGCGGTCGGGCGCCTCAGGTCGTTCCCGGCATGGCGTGGAGCGTGGCGTCGGAGGCGCAAGCACCGGTCGAGCGGTTCGTACCGCAGGGCGAGCGATGACCGCAGTCCTTGCCCCACGCAGCGAAGACGGGTCGGTGGCCGTCGAGGTCGCCGTTCTGGCACCGGCGCTGGTCGCCCTGCTGCTGCTCGTGGTCTTCGCCGGTCGGGTCTCGCAGGCCGACGGCGACGTCCGCCGGGCGGCGTCGACGGCGGCACGGGCAGCGTCGATGCGCCAGGACACCTTCGCAGCCGAGGATGCCGCCCGGGAGACGGCGGCGGCCAACCTGCGCGCCAGCGGGGTGGTCTGCGGGAGCCTCGACACCGCCGTGGACACCTCCCGCTTCGGCGCCGGCGGCACCGTGGCGGTCACCGTGCGCTGCACCGCCTCGATGGCCGACGTCAGCCTTCTGGGTGTGCCGGGCTCGCGGACCTTCACGGCCCACTCGGTCGAGATCGTCGACCGCTACCGCGGGGGTGAGAGCTAATGGCGCCGGCGCTCGGAGAGCGTGGCAGCGTGAGCGCGTTCGTGGCCGTGATCGCCGTGGCGCTGGTCATGGTGGCGGGAATGGCCTACGACGGGGGCCAGATCGTCGCCGCACAGGCCACGGCCCGCGACCTGGCCGCCGGTGCCGCCCGGGCCGGGGCCCAGGAGGTCGACCTCGACCGCCTGCGGGGCACTGGCGAGACGGCCCTCGACGCCGAGCGGGCCACCCGGGCCGTGGAGGCCTTCCTGGCCCAGGCCGGCCAGAGCGGGGCCGCCGTGGTGGGCGGAGCGACGGTGACGGTGACCGTGCGGGTCCACCAGCCCATGCGCATCCTGCCGGTGCCCGACCGGACCGTGACCGCAACCGACTCCGCCACGGCCGTCGACGGGCGGGAGGCAGTGTGGCCGTGACCCGAGGCGACAGCGAGGCCCTGCGAGGCGGCGGTGCCCTGGCATTCCTCCTGCTCCTTCTCGGCGGGCCGCCTGCGGCGCTGGTGCACTTCGTCGGCTGGCCGCTGCCCAGGAGCATCCCCGACCTCGAGGCCATCAGCG
>JAUJLZ010000390.1 GCA_030447125.1 Acidimicrobiales bacterium | reverse complement strand
CGTCGTGGAGAAGCCGAGCGCCACCGCGGGGATCGTGCGCTTCGAGATCAACCGCAGCCTCACCGGCATGGGCCACGAGCGCTACACCAGCGCCGCCGAGGCCACCGGGCACCGTCCCCCCGACGAGCTGGCCCGGCGCCTGTTCGAGCGGGGTGGGGTCGACGCCGTGCACGTCTTCTCCAACATCATCACCGTCGATCTGGCCCCGGGCTCCGACGGCTCGGGCCTGCTGGACATCATCCGGACGCTGTTCATCCACTACCGCCCCGGTGTGCTGCCCCCCACCGACGAGGAGCTCACCGCCGACGCCGGAACGGGCGCCGGCTGAACGAGACTGCGGGACCGGCTCGCCAGCTGCTGGTTCTCTGGAGGGGAGACGGGACCAACCGTCGCCCCGACCGATGCCTCCTCCCTTACAAGGCCTCCGCCCCTTGTCGTCATCGCCCCCTTGCGTTCGCGCTCGGAAAGCATGATGATGACAGCGGTGTAATTTCAAGGTGGCAATCTGGGGTAAGGCCCAGCGCAGTGCCTAGAGGGAGGTCGACCGTGCAGTATCGAGCCGATGTCGACGACACGGACGAAGACGAGCGGAGCTGGCAACGTCTGGCCAACTGCCTGGGGGTCGACCCCGACTTGTTCTTTCCCGAGCGAGGAGTCTCGACGCGCGAAGCCAAGGAGGTGTGCCGGGGGTGCGTGGTCAGATCGGAGTGCCTCGACTACGCGCTGGCCAACGGGGAGAAGTTCGGGATCTGGGGTGGGCTGAGCGAGCGGGAGCGTCGCACGGTCCGCCGGGCCCGGGCGGCGAGCGCCGAACGAGACGGGGCGGCGTCGGCCTGATCCGTACGCCTGTCGTTCACGGGGCCCGTGCCGAGGACCAGGGGCGGGGTCAGCGGCCGGGCGGGACGGCCAGGGCGAGGCGCGCCTCGACCGTACGCTCGGGGGAGAGGTCGAGCTCGGCCCATCGTTCGTGAGGCACGGCGGCGACGACTGCCAGGGGGGCCAAGCCCACCAACTCGGCCCGGGCGATGGCCACCTCGGCGGCCACGGCGTCGTAGACCTGGGCCGGGCCCACCTGGTGGGCGTCGATGAGGTTGCACGAGACCTGCACGTGCTCGCCCACGGCCAGGCCCAGGGCGCGCACCGCCGGTCCTCGCAGCGAGCGGGCCACGGCGCGGGCCGCGATCAGGTCGGGCCGGGCCAGCCACAGGTTGTAGGCCACCAGCGGGGGCCGGGCCCCCACGGCGGTCGCACCGGCGCTGGGGTGGGGGAGGGGGGGCCCGGCGTCGGGGGCCAGGTCGACGAACGCTCGGCGGCGGATCTCGGGCAGGCTGGCCCGGTCGGGGCCGTAGCAAAAGGCAGGCACGCCGAGCTCGGCCCCGAGCCAGTGGGCAAAGCGGTCCCGGGCGTCCTCGGCTGCGCCCATCGACGTGCGGGAGAAGGGCACGAAAGGCACGACGTCGACCACCCCCATCCGGGGGTGGGCCCCGGCATGGGTCCGCAGGTCGAGCACCTCGACCGCCACCCGGCTCACCGCCCGTACCGCCCCGTCGCCGAGGAGGGTGAGGACCGAGCGGTGGTGATCCGCGTCGGCGTGGATGTCGAGCAGCTCGGCGCCGGCGGCGGCGGCCAGGGCGCTCAGCACCTCGGGCCGGCGGCCTTCGCTGACGTTGACCACGCACATCAGCACGCCCGTGGTCGCTCCTGTTCCATGCGTCGCTATGCTCGCGCTCATGGGCAGCCTCGGAGCACCTGAACTTCTCATCGTGTTGGTCATCATCCTGTTGGTCTTTGGCGGCGCCAAGTTGCCCAAGCTGGCCAGATCGCTCGGCCAGGCCCAGCGGGAGTTCAAGCAGGGCACCACCGAGGCCGAGCGCGAGGAACAGGCTCGTGCCGTCGAGCAGCGGACCGAAGCCCACAAGAACGAGGCGCAGAAGGCGGAGTACCCCAAGGACACGCCCACCGCGTAGCGAGTCCGGCCTGCTCCGAGCGCTGGGAACTGACTGCCACCGCCCGACGTTCCCCCTGCAGCACCCACGTGGGAG
>JAUJLZ010000389.1 GCA_030447125.1 Acidimicrobiales bacterium | reverse complement strand
TGGCGAGCTGGTCGGCTTGGTCTCGCTGTGATCGGGCCTCCACCAGCACCCGGGCAGCCTCGCCTGCTGCAGTGTCGGCGTAGACACCACGACCACTCTCGAGGTCCCGGCGCTGGTGAGCCAGCTTGGCCAGCGAGAGAGCGATGCTGGCCAGTTCCCCCTTTGCTTCCCGTGGGAGGGCGGCGGTGATGGCGCCACGTTGCGCTCGGAGGCGAGCTCGTCGCAGGGCCAGGTTCTCCTTCGTCTCGCCGGCTTGATGGCCTAGAGCATCGGCGCCAGTGGCTGGTGTGCCGGTGTCGATGGCCCAGCCCTGGCGGCGCTCTCTCGACCAGTTCGCTCGGAGGTCCTCGCCCGCTTGGTCGATGTCGTCGGCCACCACGTAGGCCATGGAGCGCTGCCGGGCCCGACTCATGGCCACGTAGGCCAGCTCCCGGCCGCCGCCATCCTCCAGGACGTGGGCGACATCGACGGTGGCGCCCTGGCTTCGATGCACGGTGACGGCGTAGCCGTGGTCGAGCCGCTCCGATGCGGTGTCTTCGCGCCCGAACTGCTGGAGCCGCCCGTCGTCCATGCGGGCAACCAACCCACCGCCGAGCTGGTCCACCTCGATCACGCTGCCCCGCTCACTGGTGACCAGATGGCCTCGGGCCCCCGGGGCCAGGGTGACGATCCGATCTCCTGCGGCATAGCGGCGACCTCCTGGAGCCTGCAGCTCGGGACCGCTGAGCCACCCTGCTTCGCCAGCGCGTTGTCGGGCCCGTCGGTTCAACTCGCCGACGTTGGCTCGCCGCCAAGCGAACATGGCCGCGTCGCGTCCGGCCATGACATCGCTCGCCCAGCCGTCGACCAGCTGGTCCATCGCCTCGTCCCGGCTGGGAACGGCGACGATGCGCTCGTGTTTCCGGTACCACTCGACGGCTCGCTCGACGTCGCCGGCCCGCAGTTCGGCCAGAGCCGTCCGCTCGGTGGAGTCGTGCTGGCGGACGTTCTCGTCGAGGACGTGCACCGCTTCGGGCTGTCGAGCCAGCAGGGCACCGAGGCCCCCGCCCGGTCCCACCGAGGACAACTGGCGGTCGTCGCCCACCAACACGATCTTGGCCCCGGCCAGCTCGACCGCCGCCAACAGGCGCAACAGCTCGGCGTCGTCGGTCATGCCCGCCTCGTCGAGGATGACCACCGAGTTGTGACTCAGTTGGACTCGACCGTGGTCCAGGCGCCACAGCAACGACGCCAGGGTCCGCGACTCGCCGATGCCTGCCTCCCGACCGAGGGTCCGGGCCGCTTGTCCAGAGGTGGCGGTCCCCACCACGTCGAAGCCCGCTGCCTGGTAGGCGCCACGCACGACGGCCAGGCAGGTGGTCTTGCCCGACCCGGCCACGCCCAGCACCAGGTCGGTCCCTCTGCCGGTGGTGCAGATGCCGATCACGGCATCGCGCTGGCCGGCGGTGAGGGCAGTCCCGAGGGCATGCTGGCGAGCGACGATGGCTTCGGCGACGACGGAGCGGGGAACGGTGGCTGCGTCGCTTCGTAGTGCCTGATCGGCCACGGAAGCCGCAATCGCCTCCTCAGTGGCGATGACCGAGGCGCAGGCGTAGGGCCGCTCCCGCGCTCCGGGAACTCCGAGCAGGGGCACCGCCTCGGGATTGGCCAGCACCCGAGCGACCACCCGGTCCAACTCGGCCGCCTCGAGGCCAAAGAGCGAAGGAGCTACGGCCACCACGACGTCGCGACGAGAAAACACCTTGCGAGCGGACAAGCGGCCCTTGGCTCCGAGGGTGTGCGCCACCAGGGCGTCCACCTGGTCTCGTGTCAGGTGGTCCCGCAGGCGAGCCCGCTCCGCGCCGCTTGGTCGATTGACGCCAGCAGGTCCGCCACCGGCAAGCCAGCGGCGTCAAGCTCGCCACGCCAGCGGGCAAGGAGGTCGCCGGCGGCCTCGTGGCGCTTGGCACCCCGGGTCTGGCGGGCTGCCACCCCGCGGCCTCGGTAGCTGGCGTAGCCCTTCTCGGCCATGGCGGCGTCGATCTCGCCCGAGCGCTTGGAGTGCAC
>JAUJLZ010000388.1 GCA_030447125.1 Acidimicrobiales bacterium | reverse complement strand
ACGAGGTCGAGGCCCTCATGCTCGAGTACAGCCTCATCAAGGCCCACCAGCCCCGCTTCAACATCCGCCTGCGCGACGACAAGAGCTACCCCTTCCTCGCCGTCACCCTCGATGACGAGTGGCCCCGCCCCCGGGTCATGCGGGGGCGCAAGCGCAAGGGCACCCGCTACTTCGGCCCCTACGCCCACGCCTACGCCATCCGTGAGACCCTCGACCTGCTGTTGCGCACCTTCCCGGTGCGGACGTGCTCGGACAACAAGTTCGGCCGCCACCAGCGCCTGGGTCGGCCCTGCCTGCTCTTCCACATCGAGAAGTGCGTGGGCCCGTGCGTGGGCGAGGTCACCCACGAGGAGTACCAGCGCCTGGTCGACGACCTCGTGGGCTTCCTCGACGGTGACACCGAGGCGGTGATCGACCGGCTGGAGGCCGACATGGTCGACGCCGCCGATCACCTCGAGTTCGAGCGGGCCGCCCGCCTGCGCGACCGCTTGGTCAGCGTGCGCAAGGCCGTCGAGAAGCAACAGATGGTGGCCGAACGCTCCGAGGATCTCGACGTGGTGGGCATCGCCGACGACGACCTCGAGGCCTCGGTCCAGGTGTTCTTCGTGCGCAAGGGCCGGGTGGTGGGACGACGGGGCTTCATCGTCGACAAGGTCGAGGACGTCACCCGCAACGAGCTGATCGGGCGCGTCATCGAGGGCCTCTACGACGACCCCACCCAGGGCATCCCCCGCCAGGTGCTCGTCCCCGACGAGCCCGACGACGTGGAGCTGTACCAGGACTGGCTGTCGTCGCTGCGGGGGAGTCGGGTGACGGTGCGGGTGCCCCAGCGGGGCGACAAGCGGGGCCTCCAGGAGACGGTCACCCGCAACGCCGGCGAGGAGTTCACCCGCCACCGCCTGCGCCGGGCCAGCGACCACAACAGCCGGGCTCGGGCCCTGCGTGAGCTGCAGGAGGCGCTCGAGCTCCCCGAAGCCCCGCTGCGCATCGAGTGCTACGACATGAGCCACATCCAGGGGACCGACTACGTGGGCTCCATGGTCGTCATGGAGGACGGCCTGGCCAAGAAGCGTGACTACCGCCGCTTCAAGGTGCGCGACGTGCCCGGCAACGACGACTTCGCCGCCATGCGCGAGGTGCTCACCCGCCGCCTGCAGGCCTACCTGATCGACCGGGAGAAGCCTGTGGCCGACCGGGAGGGACGGTTCTCCTACCCGCCCCAGCTCCTGGTGGTCGACGGGGGCAAGGGCCAGCTCAGCGTGGCCCGGGAGGTGGTGGAGGAGCTCGGCCTGGAAGACGAGGTCCCCGTGGCCGCCCTGGCCAAGCGCTTCGAGGAGGTCTTCGTGCCCGGCCGGGAGGAGGCCGTGCGCATCCCCCGCCAGTCCGAGGCGTTGTACCTGCTGCAGCGCCTGCGCGACGAGGCCCACCGCTTCGCCGTCAGCTACCACCGCCAGCTCCGCGACAAGCGCATGACCACCAGCGTCCTCGACGGGATCCCCGGCCTGGGCCCCGTCCGCCAGAAGCGCCTGCGATCCGAGCTTGGCGGTATCGCCGGCGTCAAGCGGGCATCGTTGGCCGAGTTGCAGGCCCTGGCCTGGCTCCCCGACGCCGTGGCCCAGGCCGTGTGGGACAAGGTCCACCCTCGCGGTGGTTGAGCCGTGCCGGCCCGGCGGCACGGGGGAGTCGGGCGACGACCTCTGGGAGACCCACGCTCGCTGGTGGCAGGAGGGCTTCACCGACGGAGCCGACGCCGAGTACAGCGAGCAGATCCTGCCCCTGGCCGCGCAGCACCTGGCCGGCGCCGAGGCGGTGGTCGACATCGGCAGCGGAGAGGGCCAGGTCGCCCGCCTGGCGTCGGTCCTTGGCGCCACCAGCGTCGTGGGCGTCGACCCGACCGCCGCCCAGCTCACCCTGGCCGCGCAGCGGGCCGGCGGTCCGAGCTATGTCCGGGCCGAGGCGGCGTCGCTACCCCTGGCCACCGGCGCCTTCGACGCGGCCGTGGCCTGCCTGGTGTTCGAGCACATCGTCGACGTCGACGCCGCCCTGGCC
>JAUJLZ010000075.1 GCA_030447125.1 Acidimicrobiales bacterium | reverse complement strand
TCGACGCCGGGGCCGAGGCCGCCATGGTCGAGGAGATCAAGGCCGCCGCCGCCGAGGGTGACTCCCTCGGCGGCGTGGCCGAGGTGTTGGCCTACGACGTGCCCGTCGGCCTGGGCAGCCACGTGCACTGGGACCGCAAGCTCGACGGCCTGCTGGCCCAAGCCCTCATGAGCATTCCCGCCATCAAGGGGGTGGAGATCGGCGACGGCTTCGAGGTGGCCGGGCGCCGGGGCTCGCTGGCCCATGACCCCATCTACGCCGACGACGAGACGGGGGGCTACCGGCGGGGCTCGACGCTGGCTGGAGGCATCGAGGGCGGTATGTCGATCGGCGGCCTGGTGGTCGCCCGTGTGGCCATGAAGCCGCTCGCCACCCTCAACCGCCCGGTCCTGGCCACTGTGGACACCCGGACCGGAGAGGCCACGGTCTCGTTCAAGGAGCGCACCGACGTGACCGCGGTGCCGGCCATGGGCGTCGTGGCCGAGACCATGATGGCCCTGGTCCTGGCCGGCGAGGCCATGCGCAAGTTCGGCGGGGACTCGGTCGCGGAGTTGGTGCGCAACCACGGCGCCTTTCTCTCCTCCCTCTGATGGCGCCTCCTGCTGAGGGCGAGGGCCGCCACGTGGTCCTGGTGGGGATGATGGGCTCGGGCAAGACCAGTGTCGGGCGTCGGGTGGCCGAGCGGCTGGGGCGACCCTTCCTCGACAGCGACGCCCAGGTCGAGGCCCGCACCGGGCGCACGGTGCGAGAGATCTTCGAGACCGAGGGCATGGGCGAAGCGGCGTTCCGGGTGCTCGAGGCCGAGGCCCTGGCCGAGGCCCTGGCCCGCCCGGACCCGTCGGTCATCGCCGCCGCCGGCGGCGTGGTGCTCGACCCCGCCACCCGGGCTCGACTGCGGGAGTCGGCCATGGCGGTGTGGTTGCGGGCCGACCCGGCGGTGCTGGCCACCCGGGTCACCACCGGAGAGCACCGTCCCCTGCTGAGCGACGATCCGCTGGGCGTGTTGGAGCGCATGGACGACGAGCGCCGGGCCCTCTACGAGGAGGTGGCGGGCGGCCGTCAGGTCGATGTGGGTACCCACTCCGTCGACGAGGCGGTCGAGGTCGTCCTGGAGCTGGTCTCGTGATCACGGTTCCCGTCGAGCTCGGCACCCGCAGCTACGACGTGATCGTGGGGGCGGGCGCCCGCCACGAGCTGGCCCGGGTGCTGCCGGCGGGCCTCGGCCGGGCCGCGGTCGTCACCCAGGCCGGGATCGGGGTCGAGGTCGACCCTGGCGTCGAGCACCAGGTCTTCCTGATGGGCGACGGAGAGGAGGCCAAGACCTTGGCCACCGTCGAGGAGCTGTGCGGGGGCTTCAGCCGCTGGGGTCTGACCCGGGGCGATGTGGTGGTGGCCGTGGGTGGGGGCGTGGTCACCGACACCGCCGGTTTCGCCGCCGCCGTGTACCACCGGGGGGTGCGCGTGGTCCACCTGGCCACCACCCTGTTGGGCCAGGTCGACGCCGCCATCGGGGGCAAGACCGGGGTCAACCTGGCCGAGGGCAAGAACCTGGTGGGGGCCTTCTGGCAGCCCCATGCGGTGCTCTGCGATACCGAGGTGCTGGCCACGTTGCCCGCTCGGGAACGACGCAGCGGCCAGGGGGAGATGGCCAAGTACCGCTTCCTCGGCGTGGACGACCTGCTCGAGCTGCCCATCGACGAGCAGGTGGCGGCCTGCGTGCGAGCCAAGGCCGAGGTGGTGGCCGCTGACGAGCACGAGGGGGCTTCGGGGCGTCGGGCCACCCTCAACTACGGCCACACCCTGGCCCACGCCCTGGAGACTGCCGGCGGCTACGGGCTGCGCCACGGCGAGGCGGTGGCCGTGGGCCTGGTCTTCGCGGCCGAGCTGGCTGCCCGGCTCGGGCGCATCGACGCCGAACGCGTGGCCGAGCACCGGGCCGCCGTGGCCGCCTACGACCTGCCCGCCTCCCTTCCCCCCGGGGCCGACCCGGTCGAGTTGGTGCGCCTCTTCGCCCGGGACAAAAAGGCGATCGGCGGTCTCACCTTCGTCCTCGACGGACCACAGGGCGTGGAGGTCGTGCCCGACGTTCCCCTCGAGGCCATCCACGCCACCTTTCGTTCCTTGTCGGATGGGCTGTGCCGGTGACTGCCCAGTCGACAGAGAACGAGGAAAGGAGCCGGCCGATCGTGCTGTTGTTGCATGGGCCCAACCTGAACCTGTTGGGAGAGCGGGAGCCCGAGGTGTACGGCAGCGCCACCCTCGACGACCACGTCAGCGCTGCCACCACGGCGGCCGATGCCGCCGGGTGGATCCTCGAGCACCTCCAGTCCAACGCCGAGGCCGACCTGGTGGAGGCCATCCAGGGCGCCCGGCGCCGTTGCGCCGCCATCGTCATCAACCCCGGCGCCCTCACGCACTACGCCTGGTCGCTGCACGACGCCCTAGCCGCTTTCGACGGCGTCAAGGTCGAGCTCCACCTGTCCAACCCCAACCGCCGGGAGGCCTGGCGCCACACCTCGGTGGTGGCCCCGGTGGTCGACGCCTCGTTGGTGGGCCTCGGGGCCGACGGCTATCCGCTGGCCATCGACGCCGTGCGCCGGCTCACGGCCCGACGCCAAGCCAGCGCATGACCCCCGCCTTGCCGGCCATGGACGTGGTCGGGCGGACCAGCCGCCTGCGGGAGTCCTTCGAGGAGGCCGGTTGTGACGCCCTGCTGGTCAGCCGTCTGGTCAACACCCGCTACCTGACAGGCTTCACCGGGTCGGCCGGGATCCTGGTGGTGACCGGCGAGGAGGTGGTACTCGTCACCGACGGCCGCTACCGGGACCAGGCCGCCGAGCAGCTGCGTGCTGTCGGGGTCGAGGCCCGCATCGAGGTCGGCCAGAGTGCGACGGAGCAGCAGGAGCTCGTCGCCGGGGCCACCGCCGGGGTCGTGCGTCTGGGCCTGGAGGCGGCCCACGTGAGTTGGGCGGCGCGGCGCCGCTACGGCGAAGAGTGGTTCCCCCACGCCGAGCTCGTTCCCACCGAGGGGCTGGTCGAGGGCCTGCGCCAGATCAAGGACGAGGGCGAGCTGGCCCGCCTGGCCTTCGCCGCCGCCCTGGCCGACGCCGCCCTGGCCTCGGTGCGCCACCGTCTGGGCGAGGGCCCCACCGAGGCCGAGCTCGCCCTCGAGCTCGACAGCGAGGTGCGCCGCCTGGGCGCCGACGGGGCCAGCTTCGAGACCATCGTGGCCAGCGGTCCCAACGGCGCCAAACCCCACGCCCGACCCGGCCACCGGCGCATCAGCGAAGGCGACCTGGTGGTGATCGACTTCGGGGCCCTGGTCGACGGCTACCACTCCGACATGACCCGGACCACCGTCGTCGGCAGTGCGTCGCCCACCCAGCAGCGGATGCTCGACGTGGTCCTCGCCAGCCAGGCGGCCGGGGTGGCGGCGGTGCGTGGAGGCGTCGAGTGCGTCGAGGTCGACCGGGCCTGTCGAGCGGTGATCGACGACGCCGGTTGGGGCGAGGCGTTCCTGCACGGCACCGGCCATGGCGTGGGTCTCGACATCCACGAGGACCCGCGGGTGGCGAGGAGCTCGACTGCTAGCCTGGGCGTCGACCACGTCGTGACCGTCGAACCGGGCGTCTACCTCCCCGAGCACGGGGGAGTGCGCATCGAGGACACGGTGGTGGTCACCGCCACCGGCTCACGCCTCCTCACCCACGCGCCCAAGGAACCGAACCTGCCATGAGCATCACCACCAACGACCTGAAGAACGGCATCACCCTCGACCTGCCCGAAGGGCTGTTCCAGGTGGTCGACTTCCAGCACGTCAAGCCGGGCAAGGGAGGAGCGTTCGTGCGCACCACCCTGCGCAACACCCGCACCGGGGCCGTGCTCGACCGCACCTTCCGCTCGGCCGAGAAGGTGGAGCAGGCGGTCATCGACAAGCGGGAGATGCAGTACCTCTACAAGGAGGGTGACGAGCTGGTGTTCATGGACACCACGACCTACGACCAGCTCAGCGTCGAACCCACGTCGCTCGGCACCGCCGCCGGCTTTCTCATCGAGGGTTCCAACGCCGTGTTGCAGATGTACAACGCCGAGATCGTCGGTGTCGACATCCCGGCGGCGGTGGAGCTTCGGGTCACCGAGACCGAGCCCGGCGTGCAGGGCGACCGGGTGTCGGGGGCGCGCAAGCCGGCGACGGTGGAGACGGGCATCGCCCTGTCGGTGCCGTTGTTCATCAACGTCGGCGATCGGATCAAGGTCGACACCCGCTCCGGGCAGTACCTCACCCGGGTCTAGGGCCAGGTTCAGGAAACAAGGTTCCAGGACGAGGGATGACGGGCTACGGCGGGGACGGGGTCGGGTCGCGCCGGGAGTCCCGGGAGCGGGCCATGTCCCTGCTCTACGAGGCCGAGGCCAAGGGCTTCGCGCCCCTCGGGGCCGTGCTGGACGAGCTGGTGGCCGAACCCCAGCCCTTCGCCGCCGAGGTGGTGGCCGGGGTGTCCGAGCACCTGGAGGAGATCGACGGCCTCATCACCCGCTACGCCCGGGGCTGGACGCTGGCCCGCATGCCCGCCCTCGACCGGACCCTGCTGCGCATGGGGGTCTACGAGCTGGTGCGCCGGCCCGACGTACCCACGGGGGCGGTGATCAGCGAGGCGGTGGAGCTGGCCAAGCGCTTTTCCACCGACGACTCCGGGCGCTTCGTCAACGGCGTCCTGGGCCAGGTGGCGGCCGAGGTGCGGCCGACGGAGCGGGCGACGGTCGCCGAGCCCCCTCCTGCTATCGTGGAGATCTGAGGCGCAGAAAGAAAGCTACCCGGGCGCTCCGGCGACGTTTGCCCCGGAGAGGGTCAATGCTTCGAACGCCCAGGTAGCTTTCTCCCCGCGCCTGACCGTGAAGCGGGTCCCGTGAGGCCCGGACGGACAGGAGCTTCGGTTGGCTGAGCGCGAGCGCAGGATCACGCCCCCCTACGGCGGTGCGTTCGTAGCCCGTAGCCGGGTCATGGACGCCGCTGACGTGCGCCGGGCCGTCACCCGCATCGCCCACGAGGTGGTGGAGCGCAACGCCGGCCTCGACGACGTGGTGGTCATCGGCCTGCAGACCGGCGGCGTCCCCCTGGCCGAGGCCCTGGCCGCCGAGCTCACCCGCATCGAGGGCGTGCCCGTCCCCCTCGGCACCCTCGACGTGGCCTTGTACCGCGACGACATCGGCTTGCGCCCGGTCATGCCCGAGGCGGTGACCGACATCCCCTCGGAGGTGTCGGGAGCCACCGTGGTCCTGGTCGACGACGTGCTCTTCACCGGGCGGACCATCCGCGCCGCCCTCAACGCCGTGTGCGACTACGGGCGACCCCGGGCCGTGCAGCTCGCCGTCATGGTCGACCGGGGCCACCGCGAGCTGCCCATCCGTCCCGACTTCGTGGGCAAGAACCTGCCGACCCGCCGGGACGAGGCCGTCGACGTCCACCTCGACGGTGTCGACCTCGGCGACGTGGTGCGGACCCGCCCGTGACCCGTCACCTCTTGGCCATCGAGGACCTGGGGACCGACGGCATCGAGGAGGTGCTGCGCCTCACCGAGTCGTTCGTGGAGGTGAGCTCCCGGCCCATCCCCAAGGTGCCCACGCTGCGGGGCCGCACCGTGGTGTCGCTGTTCTACGAGGAGTCCACCCGCACCCGGCTGTCGTTCGAGGCCGCGGCCAAGCGCCTGTCGGCCGACACCATGAACTTCAACGTGGGCGCCTCGGCGGTGGCCAAGGGCGAGTCCCTGCGGGACACGGTGCTCACCATCGAAGCCATGGGCGTCGACGCCGTGATCGTGCGCCACGCCTCGGCCGGCGTCCCCGTCCAGGTGGCCCGCTGGGTGGAGGCCAGCGTGGTCAACGCCGGCGACGGCTGGCACGAGCACCCCACCCAGGCCCTGCTCGACTGCTACACGCTGCGTGAGCGCCTGGGCAGCCTCGACGGGCGCCGCATCGCCATCGTGGGCGACGTCAAGCACAGCCGGGTGGCCCGCTCCGACGTGGCCGCCTTCGCCAGCCTGGGCGCCGACGTGGTGCTGGTCGCGCCCCCGACCCTGCTGCCCCCCAGCCTGGTGGGCTGGCCCGTCGAGGTCAGCCACGACCTCGACGAGGTGCTGCCCAAGGTCGACGCCGTGCTCCTCTTGCGCATGCAACAGGAGCGCCAGACCGAGGCCCTGGTGCCCTCCTTGCGGGAGTACACCGCTGGCTACGGCCTCACCCGGCGCCGGGCCGAGCGGCTGCCGGAGCGAGCCGTGATCATGCACCCCGGGCCCATGAACCGCGGCGTGGAGATCGCCGGCGACGTGGCCGACCTGGCCCGTTCGGTCGTCACCCGCCAGGTGGCCAACGGTGTGGCCGTGCGCATGGCCGTGCTGTTCCTGCTGCTGGCCGCCGGAACCCGCCCGTGACCCGGGTGCTCGTCCAGGGCGGGACGGTGCTCGACGAGACCGGGACCCGGCGAAGCGACGTCCTGGTGGTCGACGGTTCCGTCGTCGCCGTGGGCGAGGACCTCGAGGCCGGGGACGGCGCCGTGGTGCTCGACGCCGGCAGCTGCTTGGTCACCCCCGGCCTGGTCGACTTGCACGCCCACCTGCGCCAGCCCGGCCAGGAGGAGGCCGAGACCATCGAGACCGGGGCCCGGGCGGCAGCACTGGGTGGCTACACCGCGGTGGTGGCCATGCCCAACACCGACCCGCCCATCGACTGCGCCTCGGTGGTGCGCGACGTGCTCGACCTGGCCGCCGGCGCCACGTGCGCCGTGCACCCCGCCGGGGCCATCACCGTCGGGCGGGCCGGTCGGCGCCTGGCCCCCATGGCCGAGATGGCGGCGCTCGGGGTGCGCCTGTTCAGCGACGACGGCGCCGGCGTCCAGGACGGCGGTCTCATGCGCCGGGCCCTGGAGTACGCCTCGGCGCTGGGCGTCACCCTGGCCCAGCACTGCGAGGACGACGCCCTGGCCGCCGGGGGTCACCTGCACGAGGGGGAGTGGTCGAGCCGGCTGGGCATCCCCGGGATCCCGGCCGAGGCCGAGGAGCTCATGGTGGCCCGTGACATCGCCCTGTGCCGCCTCACGGGGGCGCCGGTGCACTTCCTGCACCTGTCCACGGCGGGTTCGGTGGCCCTGGTGGGCGCGGCCAAGGCCGAGGGCGTGGGCGTCACCGCCGAGGCCGCCCCCCACCACTTCACCCTCACCGCCGCCGCCACCGCCGGCTACGACCCGGTGTTCAAGGTCAACCCCCCGCTGCGCACCGACACCGACGTGGCCGCGGTGCGCATCGGCCTGGCCGACGGCACCATCGACGCCATCGCCACCGACCACGCCCCCCATCCTCCCGAGGCCAAGGAGGCCCCCTTCGACGTGGCCCCGCCGGGCATGCTCGGCCTGGAGACGGCCCTGGCCCTCGGGATCAGCGAGCTGGCCTGCGCCCGCGGGGGTGTCGACCCCTGCCTCGACATGGAGGCCCTCATCGGGCTGCTGTCGTGGCGGCCCGCCCGCATCGCCGGCCTGACCGCGGCACAGGGGGGTCCGGTCGCCGCCGGCCGTCCCGCCAACCTGTGCGTCATCGACCCCACCGCCGAGTGGTTGGTGGAGCCCGAGCGTCTGGCCAGCCGCAGTCGCAACACCCCCTACGCCGGGCGCACCCTCACCGGTCGGGTCCGCCACACCCTGTTCCGAGGAGAGCCCGTCGTCATCGACGCCGAGTCCCAGCGATGACGGCGCGGGCACAAGAGGCGCTGCTCGTGCTGGCCGACGGGGAGGTGTTCGAGGGCGAGTCGTTCGGTGCCCCTGG
>JAUJLZ010000387.1 GCA_030447125.1 Acidimicrobiales bacterium | reverse complement strand
CGTAGGCGGCGTCGATGGCGGCCACGTCGTGGCCGTCGATGCCGATGGCGTGCCACCCAAAGGCCCGGGCCCGGTCGAGGTAGGCGTCGGTGTCCCAGCCGTGCATGGTCTCGCCCCGCTGGCCCAGGCGGTTCATGTCGATGATGGCGGTGAGGTTGTCGAGGCCGGCGTGGGCGGCGTGTTCGAAGGCCTCCCACATGGAGCCCTCGGCCATCTCAGAGTCGCCGCAGAGCACCCAGACCCGGTAGTCGAGGCGGTCGAGCTTCTTGCCGGCGAGGGCCACGCCCACGCCGATGGGCAGGCCCTGGCCCAGCGAGCCGGTGGCCACGTCGACCCAGGCCAGGATGGGCGTGGGGTGGCCCTCGTAGCGGCTCCCGAAGGTGCGGAAGCTGAGGAGGTCCTCGTCGGAGGCCACCCCCACGGCCTTGTAGAGGCTGTAGAGCAGGGGCGAGGCGTGGCCCTTGGAGAAGATGAGGTGGTCGTTGTTGGGGTTCTTCGGATCGGAGAAGTCGTAGTGCAGGTACTTGCTGGCCAACACGGCCATGAGGTCGGCGGCCGACATCGACGACTCGGATGGCCCGACTTCGGCCCCGCCGCCGCTCGCACCGAATCGACCCGCAGCTGCTGGCCGATGTCTTCCCACTGCTGCTGATCCGTCATCGCCCACCCTCCGAGCCTGGCGTTCCCCGGTCGCGTCTCACCCTACCGACAGGGCGCCGGCAGGGCAGCGAGGACCGCCCTGTCGGAACGGGGGACCGCGCCGGCGGGGGCGGCGGCGCCAAGCACTTCGGCGAGGAAGCCAGCCTGTTGTCAGTGGTCCTCAAAGAGCACGACCGAGGCGGTGAAGCCGTGGAGGAAGCTGCTCCCGCCCACCGGGCCGAGCTCACCGGCACAGGACATGCCGGCAACCGGCGCGCCGTCGACGGCGTCGCTGACGATGCCCGCATCATGGTCGGGCACCGTGAACAGGTTCGAGCCCCGGCCGTTGCACGTGAACAACAAGGCCCCGTCGCCCTGGGTCCCGGCCATGAGGGCGCGCAGGTCCTCGTCGGCCGAGCGGGCGTCGCGCACCTGGAACTGCACGGTGTCGCCCACGTCGATCTCGTCGCCCACGGCCACCGCCCCGGCGCCGGGATCGGCGCCCAGGACGTTTCGGATGAGGAAGTCGCCCCGGCTGTAGTCGAGCTTGTGCTCGTCGATGACCCGGCCCACGTGCAGGCCCTGCTGGGCCAGGGCCAGGTCGTCGGCAGCGAGCGAGGCCACCAGCTCCTGGACGCGCTCGAGGGCGGGGCGCCCGGCCAATTCGTACAGGAGGTGGCCCTCGCCCCGCGTGACCGTCATGGGATCACCGATGGGCCGGCAGCCCTGGGAGACGACGGTGGCCACCTCGACGCCGCAGACCACCACCGCCACGGCGCCGTCGGAGACGACATCGGGCCCGAAGACCAGGCGGTTGCCCCCCGGTCCCCGTGCCGCCGAAGCCAGCCCTCCTACGACGGGGAGATCGCAGCCGACCTGGTCGCGAAGCCCGGTGAGGAAGACGTCGGCGGGGAAGCTGAAGGGATCAGCCAGCACCAGCAGGGCGGCGGCGTCGTGGGGAAGTGTGTCGGGGTCGGGGAAGCCGGTGATGGCCATGCCCCCGTCGTGTGGGACCGCAGCCAGCCGGAGCGCCACGGCGCGGCCGAAGCGTCCCGCCCACAGTGACAGCGCCGGTTGGTCCTCCACCTCGTGGGGCCCGCCCACGACCGAGGCGGCCGTGCAGCCGATGAGGGCGTCCGGCTGGAGCAGGGAGTGCACGGCGCCGGCGATGTCTTCCATGGCACCCACGTGGCTGGCGCTGGCGAACAGCACGGCGAGGTCGGGCGCCGCCCCGAGGCGTTCGAGGATCTGGCCGGTCACCTCCCCGACGGCTTGGGTGGCGAGGGGGTGCTGGGAGAGGGCGGCGGCGAAGGGCACTGCACCCGACGCTACCGGCGCTGCGGACGCCCTCGAAGACGGCCAGGCAGTGGCGGGCGGTGGATAACCTGCGGGATCATGGTGACCGCCGAGAGCGCTCCTTCGACGCGCGACGCGATCCT
>JAUJLZ010000001.1:28412-53375 GCA_030447125.1 Acidimicrobiales bacterium | reverse complement strand
CGAGATCGGGGAGGTAGGGGTCGGGCGCGGCCACGGTCTCAGTCTTGCCGACGCTGGCGCGAGGGTAGAGCCCGGCCATGAGTGCCAGGGCCAGGGCTCCTTCGTCTGGGCGGTCATCGGGGGCATCGCCGCCAGCGGGAGCGGCCCGGCGCAGGCCGGCATGAAGGTGTGGTGGGCGGCTTCTTCGAGTCCTACCGCCGGGAACTGGTTCCCCGGCTCAGGTAGGACCCTTCCCTGCGTCAGTCGATGGGGAGGCGAGCGAGGAGCTCGGCCTTTTTTTCCTCGAACTCGTCGTAGGTGATCTGCTTGGAGTCGAACTGGTGGTGGATCCGCTCGATGAGCTCGAGCAACTCGGGAGCGGACAGCTCCTCGTTGGCGTCGCCGAGGTCGAGGTCGGTTGTCTCCGCTCCCCCTTCCTCGTCGATGCCGCCTGTGCGGTCCTGACGCTCTTCACGCTTGGCCGCGGCCTTGGCCTTCTTGGCCCGATCGCGCTGCAGCTTGGCGAAGCTGGTCCGTTGTGCACCCATGTCGACTCCTTCCCGTTGCCTAGCCCCTGTTGCCTAGCCCCCGTTGCTTAGCGCCCTGTTGCTCAGCCCCTGATCGTCGAACCCCTCTGGGCACGCGAGAGAGCCGCCGGCCGAAACGCCGGCGGCCCTCGAAGTCGCCGGAGCTCAGATGGCTCGGACGTTCTGGGCTTCCTCGCCCTTGCGCCCCGGGGCCACGTCGAACTCCACGTGCTGGCCCTCTTCGAGCGACCGGTAGCCGCTTCCCTGGATGTTGGAGTAGTGGACGAACACGTCCTCGCCCTGTTCACGTGAGATGAAGCCGTAGCCCTTCTCTGCGTTGAAGAACTTTACGGTTCCTGTTGCCATTGCCTTCTCGTCTCTACACAGCGAGCAGGTCCCATTGACCCGCTCGTCCCCGCCACCCTACATGCCTGGCCCCGTCGCCCGGCCCCAGAGGACAGGAGACGGCGGTAGGATCGTCGCGTCGCGACCAGTGCCTCCCGGGCCGATCCGTCGTGCTCGTCCACCACTGGAGCTCTTGCGTGTCCCTCTCCTTCTCCGCCCTCGGCGTGCCCGCCGACCTGGCCGGCCGCCTGGAGCGCCGGGGCATCGCCGAGCCCTTCGCCATCCAGGCGTCCACCATCCCCGACGCCCTTGCCGGTCTGGACATCTGCGGCCGGGCACCGACCGGGTCGGGCAAGACGCTGGCCTTTGGCATCCCCCTGGTGGCGCGCGTGGGCAAGGCCCGGTCGCGCCGCCCGCGCGGCCTCGTCCTGGTCCCCACCCGGGAGCTGGCCGCCCAGGTCCGTCGCGAGGTGGCCGGGCTGGCCGGCGCCCGGGGCCGCTCCGTGCTCGCCATCCACGGCGGGGTGGGCTTCGGTCCCCAGATCGACGGCCTGCGCAGCGGGACCGACATCGTGGTGGCCTGCCCGGGACGCCTGGCCGACCTGGTGGACAAGGGCGAGGCCCGCCTCGACGAAGTCGATCTGGTGGTGATCGACGAAGCCGACCGCATGGCCGACATGGGCTTCCTGCCCGAGGTGCGGCGCCTGCTCGACCAGGTCTCACCCGAACGCCAGACACTGCTGTTCTCCGCCACCCTCGACGGCGACGTCGACACGCTGGTCCGGCGCTACCAGCGCAACCCCGTGCGACACGACGTGACATCCGACGACGACACCGCTGAGAGCCGGCACATCTTCTGGCGGTCGGAAGGACCTGATCGGGTGGCCCTGACGGCCGGCGTGGTCAAGGCCGAGTGGCCGGCGCTGGTCTTTTGTCGGACCAAGCGGGGCGCCGACCGCCTGGCCGGCCAGTTGGCCCGAGCCGGGGTCAGTTCGGCGGCCATGCACGGGGACCGCAGCCAGGGCCAGCGCACGCGGGCCCTGGCCCAGTTCTCCTCGGGCCGGGTCCAGGCCCTGGTCGCCACCGATGTGGCCGCTCGGGGCATCCACGTCGACAACGTGGCCTGCGTGGTCCACTTCGATCCGCCCGCCGACGAGAAGGACTACGTCCACCGTTCGGGGCGCACGGGCCGCGCCGGCGCATCGGGCACGGTCGTCTCGTTGGTGGGCCGGGGCCAGGCCAACGTCGTTCGCCGCATCCAGCTTCGCCTGGGGCTCCCCCAGGGCCTCGCCGAAGTCGACCTCGCCGGTCTGGGCGACGAGCGCCACCTGGCCCGGATCTCCACCGATGCGGCCGTGGTCGTCGAGGTGCCACCCGCCACGATCTCGCGTCCCCAGGCTCCGAGCACCTCCCGGCGCCGGCGCGCCGTGGAGGCCGGACGACCTGTGGGGCGGGCACCGTCACGGGCCCCTCGAGACGGCCGAGACGGCCGACAAGGCTCGCGCCCGGCTCGAGCCGGCTCGTCCCGCCCCGGGCCCACCCGGTCCCGAAGTGACGGCGCCAGGGGGAAGACCTCCGGCGCCAGGACGGCGGGCGCCAGCGCCGGTCGTGAACGGACGGGACAGCGCCGAGCCGGCTGACCTCCCGGTCAGCCTGTCTCGCCACCTGAAGCAGGCTAGGACCCCGGGCGGGGTCACTCGCCGCAGGTGGCCACCCCGCCGCTCAACGTCGCCACGCTGTCCGTGGACCCCGTGCCCGTGAGGGTCCCACCGAGGCGCCCGCCGGCCGGGACCTGTATCTCGAAACCGGACCCGAACGGGTCGTCGCCCCTGATCTCGAGCCGGGCCCCGTAGGCGCCACGCAGTTCGGCCAGCGTGGTCCCCACGCTGGCCCCCTCGGGCGTTCGCAGCGGCGGAAGGGCTCCCGACGGCGGGCCCAGGTCCCAGGCCACGAAGCGGGCCGCACCCTCCCGATCGCCGATGAGGACGGCCAGCTCAGCGAACTCGACCAGGCGCTCGATCTCCCCCGTGGGGCACGACCCAAGACGACGGTCGTCGGTGGGACGACCGAGGCGTTCGGTGAGCTCGGCCACCACCTGCTCGGCCGGATCGCCGAAGGCCACGACGCCCAGGCCGTCGGGTTCGAGCACCAGCTGGCGACCCTGGAGCTTCGTCGTCGAGGTGGCCGCCGGATCAACCGTGGTGGTGGGAGCGAGGGCCGTCGGCGGCGATGTCGTCGTGGTCGAGGTCTCCTGTGGCTTCGGGCGAGCCAACTCGGCGTCGTTTAGCTCGCCCCCTGCGCACGCTCCCGTGGCCAGGGCCAGGAGCACCACCACGATCAGCGTCCGGCCCGTCACCGTACTCAGGCGGGAGGCTCCTCGAGACCGAGCCCAGGGTCGAGTTGGGAGAGGAACTGGCGGCTGCGCTCGGCTTCGTCGACCTCCCCGATGGCGCCGGCTTGACGGGCCAGGCCCTGGACGGCCCGCAGGAACCCCCGGTTGGTGGGATGGCGCCAGCGCACGAACCCCGACCCCCGCCAGCCCGACTGGCGCAGGCGGTCCAGGCCCCGGTGGTAGCCCACCCGGTAACAGGCGTAGGCCTCGACGTCGTCACGGGCCACCAAACCGAGCTGGGCCCACCCGTCGAGGAAGCGGGGGAAGCGGGCCACCACCGCGGACACCGCCTCTCGCCGGTGCTCGCCGGGCTCGGCCAGGGCCGCCGCCAGCGCGGCGCACGCCTCCTCGGGCTCGGGGCCGAGAATGGTCTCGGGCGGCCCCGTTGCACTGAGGTTGACGGGCGAGTCGGTCATGGTCGGCACCCTACCGGTCGCTCAGGGATCCGTCGGGAGCTCGGCGGGCACCCTGCCGATGCCGTGCCCATCCAGGTAAGCGGCGGCGGCAGCGTGGGTGCGCTCGACGATCTCCGAGGTGCGGCTGAAGCCGTCGTAGCGAAAGCGGGGCCAGGGGATCGATGGCAACACGTGGGCCTCGATGCCCGCAGGAAGCGTGGCCAGCTCGTGGACGAAGCGAAAGTTCCGGGAGATGGCGAAACAACGCTGCAGGACGTCGAGCGGGCGACGGGGGTGTCGGGGCGCGGCTTCAAGATCCTTCAGTTGCAGGATGAACAGACGGGTTGCTCCCAGCTCCAGGGCCTTGGCCAGGGGAACCACGTTGACGGTGGCGCCGTCGACGAAGAGCTCGCCGTCGATCTCCACGGGGGGGAGGAGCACCGGCAGGGCTGACGAGGCCAGGACTGCTTCGGTCAGCGAGCCGGTGTCGAACCAACGCTCACGCCCGGTGTCGAGCGAGGTGGCCACGCAGGCAAAGGGCACGGCCAGGTCGGCGAAGGTCGCGTCGGGAAGGAAGCGCTCGACCACCCGGCGCAGGCCCTCGTTCCCGTTGAGGGCCGAGCCCCGCCGAAGGAGGCGCACCACGCTGGTTGCGCCGCCCGTGGGCCACACATCGCTGCGGGTGATGCCCTGCCAGAGGGCTTCGAGCCGGGCGAGGGTCTGCAGCGTCGGCGCCGAGGCGATGGCCCCACCGTTCAGCGCTCCCGCCGAGCACCCCACCACCAGGTCGGGCGTGATCCCCCGCTCCAGCAGGGCTCGCAGCATCCCCAGCTGGATCGCCCCCATGTTGCCGGCGCCGCCCAGCACGAAGGCGGTGACGGGGTCGCTCACGCCGGGAGGGGACGCACGAGGCCTAGTTGAGACGGGCGCGCAGACGGCGGGCGGCAGCCAGGGTGTCGCCGGGCTCGCCCCCGGGTTCGGTCGCGGCCAGTCGCTCCAACACGTCGGCGGCCTCGGCGAAGCGACACGAGGCGGCCAGAGACCCGGCCAGGCGACGTTGCAGGACCGCCGGGGCGCCGGGCATGGCCGCCCGGAGGCGCACCACCCAGGCCAACATGGCTCGGTCGCCTCGGGCTGCGGCGATGGCGTCCAGGTTGGCCAGCATGCGGGCCACGATCGTCCGGGGGCCCACCGGGGCAAGGAACGCGGGGTCGAACGCGACGGCGGGGCCCAAGAGCTTGCGGGCGCGCCCTTCGCAGGCGGCCCGATCGAGGGAGGCACCACCGTCGAAGGGATCGAGGAGGCGCACGTCATCCCCCGACTCCCCCGTGCTGCGCACCAGGAAGTGCCCGGGCATGGAGACCCCGACCAGATCGATCCCCGCCCGCCGGCCCACCTCGATCATGACCACGCCGAGGGAGATGGGTATGCCGAGGCGCCGCTCCAGCACCTCGTCGAGATAGGAGTTGGCGGGGTCGTAGTAGTCGTCGTGGTTGCCGGCGAAGCCCTTGTCCACGAAGAGGTGGCGGCACAGGGACTCGACGCAGCGCTCGCCGACGCCGTCGGCCAACTCGTCGAGGCGGGCCTGCTCGGCGGCCATGTCGAGGCCGGGGCGGGCGTGGGCGGCGATGAGCAGGGCGAGCTCGTCGAGCGGCATGGTCGCCTCTGGTTGGCGGACCAAGGCGATGAAGCGGGCGGTCGGGTCCACTGGGATCACGGTAGCGACTGCCACATTCGCTCCGGCTCCCGCCGGGTGCGAGGGGTAGCGTGAGCGACGCCATGCCCCCCTCGTCCTGGCCCTTCCTCGACCATCCCGGTCCTCTCGCCTTCGCCCACCAGGGTGGGGGCGCCGAGCACCCCGAGAACACCATGGTCGCCTTCGAGCACGCCGTCTCGCTCGGCTACCGCTACCTGGAGACCGACGTGCACGCCACTGCCGACGGGGTGGTGGTGGCCTTCCACGACGACGATCTCGACCGGATGACCGACCACAGCGGTCGCATCGAGGACCTCCCGTGGTCGATCGTCCGCCAGGCCCGAGTTGCCGGCGACCACGCCATTCCCCTCCTGGAGGACCTTCTCGGGACGTGGCCCGAGGTACGGATCAACATCGACCCCAAACACGACGCTGCGGTCGGCCCCCTGGCCGAGGTGTTGCGGCGGACAGGGTCCGTGTCCCGGGTGGCAGTCGGCTCCTTCTCCGAACGGCGCCTCGCCCAACTGGGCCGAACGGTGGGCCCCGAGCTGTGCCGGTCACTCGGACCCTTCGGCGTGGCCCGGCTCTGGCTCGCAGCAAGGGGTCTGCCCCCCTGGCGGTTGCCGGCGGCGTGCGTCCAGATCCCCGTGTCAGCCCGAGGCGTGATCGTCACCGATGCCCAACTCGTCGAGGAGGCGCATCAGCGGGGCCTGCAGGTCCATGTGTGGACGGTCGATGAGCCGGACGAGGTGCAACGCCTGCTCGACCTCGGAGTCGACGGGCTCATGACCGACCGACCTACGGTTCTCAAGGCTGTGCTCGAAGGGCGTGGCCAATGGAGGACCGGGTGAGGAGAGCCGTGAGGAGAGGGGGCGGTGCGGGGGCGGGAAACCCGACCGGCACCGGCTGGGGCCCGATCGACGACGACCTGGTGGGCACCGCTTCAGCCCGTCTGCTGGTCTCCGGCGTGGCCCGGCGCGACCGGCTCGAGGCCCTGAGCCTGCTCGGTCTTCTCGTCGACCACGCCGATGCCGACGGAAGGCTTCGCCTGCCCTTCGAGACCCTCGCCGGCGAGTTCGGCGTCGCCCCAGCCCGTGGCCGCGAGCTCCTCGCCGCCCTGATGGCGGTGGAGGTGGTGGACAGCATCGGGGAGATGGTGGTGGTGGCGAGCACGTCGCCGGCGCACGTCGGCGGCTTCCGCCTGACGGGGTTCCTGGCCAACGTGGCCACCGTGCTCGACGACCGCAGCAGCGAGCGTCGTACGTCCCCCCGTGGAGGTGGCCGCACGGTCCTCCCCGATCCGGGGCCGGCGCAACGGCGTCGAGGTCGGGGCGAGAGCAACCGCAGCCGGGTGCTGCAACGGGTGCTGGCGGGAGCCGGGGCCGCCTTCGTGGTCATGTGGGCGACTGCATCCCCTTCCGGTGAGCCCTCCAGCGTGCGCACCGTTGCCGGGGCACCCTCATCGACCGGTCGAGCCCCTTGGGCCACCACCCCTTCGACGGTGGCGACCGACCACGCTCTCGCCCTGGTGGAGGATGGCCCGACGCCGTCGCCCACTGGCCCGGCCGCACCCTCCGTCCTCCCGAGGTCGACCCAAGGAGGGGACGCGACAGCGGGCGCTGGCGCCGAAGGGGCGCCCGACCGGTCATCTGACAACGCGCCCCCCACGTCGCCCGGGCCCGATGCGCTCGCATCCGAGGTGCTCTCCGACCCGCCACTGGCCCGCCCATCCCCACGTCCGGGCCCGCGGTTGGGACCTGACCCCTCCTCGGCGCCTGGTCCAGGATCGGTCTCTGCTGGAGAGGATGGGCAAGGCGGCTGTCCCGCCGGTGCCCCCGAAGCGATCGTGGTCGACAGCCGGCTCGTGCCGGCCGCGTCCCGGAGCCTGCTCGACGTCATGGCCGAGGCCAGCGTGGAGGTTCGCGGCACCGTGACCAACCCCTCCGAGGCCGACCTCGTCGTCCGAGACCTCGATGTCAGCGCGGGCGAGGACGACGCAGGCGTCACCATCGCCGACGTGGCCACCCCTCTGGCCGTCCCCTCGGGAGGCGTGGCCGAGTGGCGGGTGGTCCTTCCGCCGGGAGCGGAGCTGCCCGTCCCCTCCGTGGTCGAGGCCCACGTCCTCGACTGGTCCTGGTCCGATCCGGTGTTGGAATCCCGCTGTCCGAGCTGACGGCCAGGGTCAGCTCAAGCAGGTGCGGGGCGGGCGCCACGGCCCACGATCCGCCCCGCGTCCCGGGCCCGTTCCAGCTCGCGGCGAAGGACGCCGAGGGCGTGGTCGCATGCCTCCACCTCGACCCGGTCACCGAGATCGGCGGACCAACGCCGGGCCCGCTCCAGCGCCGTGCGGGCATCCTCGTGCTCGCCGCCGGCGTGCAGGGAGGTGGCCAGGGCGTGGGCACAAGAGGCCGCCTCGCGACGGCGGCCGGCTTCGTGGAAGGCCGACAGGGCGCTGCGCAGGCCAATCGCCGCCTCGGTCGGTCGGCCGAGGTCGTGGAGCACCAACCCGAGGTTGTGCTCGCACGCGGCCAGATCGAGCTTGCGGCCGCCGCTGGCCAGGCCCGCCCGGGCGGCCAGGAGCGCTTCGAGGGAGTGCTCGAGGCGGCTGAGGCCATAGAGCACGACGCCGGCGTTGTGGGTGATCACGGCAACCTCGATCTCCATGCCGGCGTTCCGGAAGCCCTCGACGGCTCGACGGAGGTGGTCGAGGGCCTCCTCGGGGCGACCGAGGTTGCGCAGGACCCGGGCCAGGTCGGCTTCGCAGGCGGCCAGTGCGGCCACCGGGCCGGCGTCGGTGCGGGTTCGACAGGCCGCTTGCAGTCGATCGATGGCGTCGTCGGGCCGGCCCAGGTCGTGCAGCGTCAAACCGAGGAGCCGGTCGCACGAGGCCACCTTGCGCACCAGGCGTCCCGCCCCCAACACGGTTCGGGCCTCGTGCAGGACATCAAGGGCTTCTCCGGGCCGCCCGGCTGACCGCAGGGCCGCACCGAGAGCAAGCAGGGCCACACCTTGATCCGGCCCCTCGCGCCGGGCGGCCCCCTCCAGTGCTGCCAGGCGCGACCTCGGGTCGCCTCGCTTCACCCCTCGATGTTGGCTCATGACCACCACGACGTGCCAGATTGGAGGGGAAGCCTCGGGGGTCCGCTACCGTTCCTCGACCGAACCGGTGGCAGGGGAAACGATGTTGGACAGAACCCGGCTGATCGTCCTCGGCCGACAGGGAGCGGGCAAAGGAACGCAGTGCGCACGCCTGGCGGCGCGCCTGGCGGTTCCCCACGTGTCCACGGGCGACCTGTTCCGGGCCGAGGCGGCCCAGGGGACCGAGCTCGGCCGCCAGGCGGCGACCTACTTCGACACCGGACGGCTGGTTCCAGATGAGTTGGTCCTCGAGCTCGTCGCCCGGCGCCTGACCCGAAAGGACGCCCGGGCCAGCGGCTACCTGCTCGACGGCTTTCCCCGCACCCTGGCCCAGGGCCAGGCCCTGTTCGAGGTACTGGGGGATCGGGCCGCCGACGTGGCTGTCGAACTGCACGTCCCGACCAGCGTGGTCCTGCCCCGCCTCGCCGCCCGGCGGGTGTGCCAGGAGTGCGGCGCCACCTCCCGGGCTGGCCCCGGCGAAGCCGAGACCACGACGTGCGAGAGGTGTGGAGGCCCCGTGACCCGCCGCACCGACGACACCGACGAGGCCATCCACCGTCGCCTGGCCACCTACGACCGCGAGTCGGGTCCACTTCTGGAATGGCTCGACGACAAGGGCATTCTGGTGCGCGTCGACGGCGAGGGCGACCCCGACGACGTCCACCACCGCCTGCTGGATGCGGTACGCACCCGCATACCGGCGATCGACGAGGCGTGACTGGGTCAGGCCATCGCGGGGGTGCGCCCTTCCCGAGCTTCGCTGGCGTGCTGGCGACGCTCGGTGACCCGCCGCCCGGCCTTGCCCACCCGGGCGATGTAGGCCACCACCCGCTTCCGGGCTTCCTCGGCCTCGGGGCTGAGGCCCTCGATGGACTCCAGGCCCCAGTGCTCGAGCACGACGGGGTGCAGGATCCGCTCGTAGTGGTTGGAGAAGTCATAGATGCCGGCGTTGGCGATGGCTCGAGCGTGGGTGGCGAAGTTGGGGATGCCGGTCCCGGGCATCTCGAAGCCCCGTACCTGGCGGTCGACGGCCAGGACCACGGCGGAGGGGTCGATCTCCAGCACGGCCGATGTGGCGTCGCGGTAGAAGACGTGGTGGAGGTTCTCGTCGCCTGCCACCCGGGCCATGATCTCTCTCCCTCGCCGGTCGGCCAACAGGCGACCGGTGTTGCCGTGCGAGATGCGCGTGGCCAGCTCCTGGAGGGTGACGTAGACGAGGCCGTCGACGACCGTCTCGGGTTCGGGTACCTCGCCCCGGCTCACCTGGGCCATCCGCCCCCGCTCCAGGGCGACGGGGTCGACGCTGCGGGTGACGGTGAGGTAGTCGCGTATCACGATGGCGTGCCGGCCTTCCTCGGCCGTCCATCGCTTCGACCACGCCCCCCACGCCTCGTCGATCCCGAAGAGACCGTTGATGGTGCGGAAGTAGTGCGGGAGGTTGTCCTCGGTGAGGAGGTTGACGAACAGGGCGCTGCGCACGGCTTCGTCCATGGGTGCCTGGGCCGGGTCCCACTCCTCGCCGTCCTCGAAGTCGCGCCCGAGGCTCCAGGGCACCAGCTCGTGGGGGAACCACTCCCGGGCATGCTCGAGGTGCCGCTCGAGAAGCTGCTCGGCGACGGGAGAGATCTCGTGGAGCAGGTCGGTGTCTCGATCCATCCTCCTATCCTACCGACCAGTAGGTAGGTGTGACAAGGCCCGGTCAGCAGCCGGAAGCTCGTCCAGCGCCCGCCAGCAGTACCAGGCCAAGACGGAGCGCCACGGACGGTAGCGATCACCCATGGCCTCGAGATCGCCAGGGGTGGGCGTCGTGTCGAGGCCATGGATCAGGGCGTAGCCCCGACGGACACCGAGGTCGCCCGTGGGCCAGACGTCGATCCGGCCAAGGGTGAAGATCAGGAACATCTGCGCCGTCCAGGGCCCGATGCCCCGAACCGCACCCAGCCTGGCCACCACCTCCTCGTCGTCGAGGCGGGCCACCTCGGCGAGGTCGAGCGAGCCATCGGCCACCCGGCGGGCCAGGTCGGTCATCGCCGCCGCCTTGGCCCTCGAGAGCCCGGCCGCCCGCAAGGCCTCCGGTCCCAGGCTGACAAGGTGCTCGGCGACGAAGCCGTCGGGCGCCAGGGTGCGCACTCGGCCCCATATGGCTGCTGCGGCCCGTCCCGCGAGCTGCTGGTGGACGATGGCCGAGGCCAGGGCCTCGAAATGATCTGAGATCGGGCCTCGGCGGGAAACCAGCGTGCAGGGACCGCAGCGCTCGACCAGGCCGGCCAGGGCCGGCGTCCGGCGCACCAGGTCGCCCTCGATGGCCGCCATGTCAGGCATCTGGCGCTCCCCGATCGCCGGCTCGCCCGTCCCCTCACACTCCCCCGTCGTCCCCTCGAAATCCACAGGGTTCTCCCTCTGGATGCCCCCAGGCCGTCGCCTCCATGATGGCCCCATGGGCTACGAGGTGACGATCTGCGACGGGGACAGCCACATGGTGGTCGGGGCCGACACCTACCAGCTCGAGGGTCCCCTCACGACCTTTTTCAGCACCGACGCCGGCCGCCGGGTGGTCGACTCCTGGAGCGTGCGCCTGGCCAGCTTCCGCACCGCCGACGTCGTGTCCATCCGCCGGGTAGACGAAGACGGCGTGCGGGCAGCGTGAAGCGCCAGCGCATCAGTCCTCCGGTGGACGGCGCAGGCGCTTGGTCTCGGCGCGTCGCCCCTTGGCCTCGAGGCGGCGCCGTTGCGAGCCCCTGGTCGGGCGGGTCGGACGTCGGGGGGTGACCACGACCAGGGCCCCAGCCAAGCGCGCTCGCAGGCGTTCGAGGGCCAGGGCGCGGTTGCGGGCCTGGGAGCGTTCATCGGATGCCACCGCCCGCACTTCCGACCCGAAGCGCTCGAGCAGGCGCTGGCGCTGGCGCGGTCCGAGGGAGGGCGAGGCGGCGACGTCGAAGATCACCTCCGCCCGGGTGTCGGACGTGTTGGCGTGCTGGCCTCCGGGGCCGCCGCTGCGGCTGAAGCGCCAACGGAGCTCGGCCAGGGGGATGCGACAGCCCCGGGTCACCACCAGGTGGTCACCCTCTGCCCCGTCGCCGTCGACCACGCTGGCCGACGGTACCGCCCCGATGCCGCCTCCCTGAGGTGCAGGGGTGACCCCGGTCGCATCGCGTGTCGTTCGCCTGCAGCGCCCGCTCGACTTGCGCCTCACCCTGGCCCCCCTCCGGCAGGGGCGCAGCGACCCTACGATCAGCCTGGGAGCCGATCGCTGCTGGCGAGCGACACGCACGCCCGAGGGCCCGGCGACGGCCCACCTGCGAGTCGCCGGCGGCGAGCTCCTGGTGCAGGCGTGGGGGCCAGGACGAACGTGGGCCGTCGAGCACGCGTCCCGACTGGTCGGCCTCCACGGCAGGGGGGTCGGCGACGAGGGTGGTGCCGCCTTTGTGGCCCACCACCCAGTGGTGGCCGACCTGGCCCGGCGCCTCCCCGGCCTACGCATCCCCGCCACCTCGGCGGTGGCCGAAGCCCTGGTGCCCACGGTCCTCGAACAGAAGGTCACGGGCGTCGAAGCCAAGCGGAGCTACCGGGCGCTGGTCCTGGCCCTGGGGGAGCCGGCTCCCGGCCCACCGGGTCTCGTGGTGCCACCGGATCCGGCGGTGTTGGCCGCGGCGCCGTCGTGGGTGTACCACCGGGCCGGCGTGGAACGGACCCGGGCCGAGACGATCACCCGCGCCCTGGCCCGATGTGCTCGCCTCGAGGAGGTGACCGCCATGGCCCTGCCCGACGCCTACCGCCGTCTCCAGGCCTTCCCGGGGGTGGGGCCCTGGACCGCAGCCACGGTTGCCCTCATGGCCCTGGGCGACGTCGACGCCGTGCCCCTGGGCGACTACCACCTGCCCGACCAGGTCTCCTGGGGCCTGGCCGGCAGACGCCGGGGCACCGACGAGCGCATGCTGGAGCTCCTCGAGCCCTACCGGGGCCGGCGGGCCCTGGTCCTACGACTCCTCGTCGCCGGGGGGATCCGTCCCCCTCGCCGTGGTCCCCGCTACGCGCCTCGGACCTTCGCCACCCGCTGACCTCGGTCCTGGGGCGGTCCCCACCACCAGGTCGAGCACGACGGTGTGGTGGCCGATGCCACCGCCGGCGAGGTAGGCCTCCCCCTCCACCTGCCAACCCCGACGTCGGTAGAAGCCCAGGGCCGAGTCTCGCCCTGCAGCCCACAGCACCTCGGCCCCGAGGTCCCGGGCCTGGGCCACCACGGCGTCGAGCAACACCGTCCCCAGGCCCCTGCGCTGGTGCCCGGGCTCCACCGCCATGCCCCGCAGGCGCCAGGACCGCCGTCGGGGGCGGTGGCCGGTCGGAGCCGGAAGAGCGGAGGCGACCGCCACCACCCGCCCCTCGTGGTCGACCACGGCGAGGTGGAACGCACCCGGATCGTCGTCGCCGGCGAAGGCCACCTCGGCGAGTGCAAGACCGGCGCGCAACACCCGGCGGCGCAGGTCGTAGGTGACCGGGGCGGGGACGGTCCGCACCTTCACGGCGACGCCCGCCACCGGTCGCCGGGCCAGCTAGAGGTGCTCGGCGGCCGCGGCCTGGACAGCGGCGGTGATCGGCCCCCAGTCGGCGCCGGACCGACGGGTGATGGTCACGAAGTCGGCGGTGCCGAACACCGAGGCCACCCCCTCGGTGGCAAAGACGGCGACGGCGAAATCGTTGCCCTCAGCCACCGCCGCCTCCGCACTGGCCACGTTCATGGGCGCGGCCAGAGGCTGGTCGAGGGTGTACTTCATGGCGTCGGGGTTGGGCGTGGGCGAGGGCGAGGCGGTGGCCATGTCCGGCGATCCTAGGCTGGGACCTCCAGCCGCCACTCAGGGCACTGCACCCGCCTCGTCGGGAGGCACGCTCTCCTCGTCGGCGATGTCGGGCAGGTCGAAGTGCTCGGCGGCGATGCGCTCGGCCGTGCTGGCCAGATCAGCCTGCAGGACCTCGATCTCTGCGGTCAGCTCCGCGACTCGTTCGCTGCGACCCTGGACCAGCGCCCGCTCCCGCTTCTCCACCAGCTCGGTGAGCTGCATCTCCACGCCGAAGGCGTGGTCCTCAAGGCGTGGGTCGTTCACGACCAGGAGCGTAGGCTGCGCCCATGCTACGGGGCCACCGCTACGACCTCGTCGTGGTGGGAATGGGCTCGGGGGGCATGGTGGCGGCCGAGTTCGCGGCCTCCCTTTCCCTGCGAGTCGCCGTCGTGGAGCGCGACCGGGTGGGTGGGGAGTGCCTGTGGACCGGCTGTGTCCCGAGCAAGGCCCTGCTGGCCTCGGCCCGGGTGGCCCAGGCCATGCGCACCGCCCACCGCTGGGGTCTGCCTGCCGTCGATCCCGACATCGACACCACGGCGGTGTGGGACCGGGTGCGTGCCGTCCAAGAGGAGATCGGCGCAACCGACGACAACCCGGCGCGCTTCGAGGCCCTCGGGATCGATGTGGTCTTCGGGACGGCCCGGCTCCTCGACGCCCACACCGTGGCCGTGGGCGAGCGTCGCCTGTCCACCCGCTTCGTGCTCTTGTGCACGGGCAGCCGGCCCTCCTCGCTGCCCATCGAGGGCCTGGCCGAGGCCGGCTTCTTGACCAACGAGAACGTGTTCACGCTGGCTCGGCCACCGGCGTCGATCACCATGATCGGCGGTGGGCCCATCGCCATCGAGCTGGCCCAGGCCATGCACCGCCTCGGCGTTCGGGTGACGGTGCTCGAGAAGATGCCGGCGATCCTCCCCCGGGAACAGCCCGAGTTGGTGACCGTCCTCGCCCGCCTCCTCGCCGACGAGGGGCTCGACATCTGCACTGGCGTCGACATCGAGCGGGTCGTGGTCGAGGACGACCACAAGGTGGTGGAGGGGAGACAAGGCGGGGTGGCCCGGCGCTGGGAGGCCGAAGAGCTCTTCGTCGCCGTGGGCCGCACCCCCAACACCGACGGCCTGGGCCTCGAGCGCGTCGGGCTGGCCACGACCCCCAAGGGGGTGGTGGTCGACGAGCGCATGCGCACCTCGGTGCCGTCGATCTATGCCGCCGGTGACCTCGCCGGGCGCTTCTTGTTCACCCACTCCGCCGGCCATGAGGCAGTCCGGGCGGTACGCGACATGTTCTTTCCCGGCCGGGGGACGGTCAGCTCGCTGGTCCCCTGGTGCACCTTCACCGAGCCCGAACTGGCCCACGTGGGCCTGACCGCCGAGGAGGCCCGGCGCGACCACGGCGCCGGGGTCGAGGTGCACCGCTTGGACCTGGCCCACTCCGACCGGGCCCGGGCCGACGGGCACGCCGAGGGGAGCATCATCATCGTGACCGCCGGTCGCACCGTGGTGGGAGCCCACATCCTGGCCCCGTCGGCCGGAGAGGTGGTCCACGAGCTCGCCCTGGCCATCCACCGGGGCATGAAGCTGTCGGAGCTGGCGTCGCTGATCCACGTCTACCCGACCCTGGCCACGTCGGTTGGTCAGCTCGCGGCCGACGCCGCCTTCACCGGCGCTCGGAGGTGGGCCTGGATGGTACGGGCCGGGCGGATCTGGGACCGCGTGCGAAGGAACTGAACCCATCGAGGCGCCCGCCAGCATGGCCGTGAGCCTGGGCGGGCCTGGCTGGGGGTAGGGCCAGGCACCGAGGGGAAGGGTGGGGCGGACACAGGGCCGTTCCCCCTCCGCATCACTTCGTCGTCGTCGGCCTAGCCTTACCGTCGACCACGTCGTCGTCGTCCCGCGACACCGCCCACTTCGCCTACCACTCCGAGGAGCGCCGTGAACCGTCCGAGCCTGCACCTCTGGCTGCCGCCCATCCGCAACCACGACTGGGTCGCCGCCCAGTGCGGCTACCGGTAGCCCGGCCTGTGCCGTCCCCCCACCCCTGCCTGCGGGTAGCCGATGTGGAGCGCTATGTCCGGTCACGGTGCTTCGCACCAGCTCAGCACGGTCGCATCGGGGTCGAGCTGGAACGGGTGCTGGTCCCCATCGCCCCGTCTTCTCCGATCACCCATGCCGAGGTAGCTCAGGCGGTGGCCGCCCTGGGCCCCCTGCCGGGCGGTAGCCGGGTGACCTTCGAACCTGGGGGACAGGTCGAGGTCAGCTCGCCACCTCGGACCGGCCCCGCCCAGGCCTGTGCCGTCACCAGCGCTGACATGGCCGTCGTCGACCCCGCCATCCGGCGCCTCGGCCTCGACCTGGTCGGGATCGGGCTCCGACCCCTGGAGACGCGGCGGCGACCAGTGGTCGACCACCCTCGCTACCGGGCCATGGCGGCCTACTTCGACGGCGAGGGCAGCTCGGGGCGGACGATGATGTGCAGTACGGCGTCGCTCCAGGTGAACGTCGACATCGGCGACGACGAGCAGTCCCAGGCGGCGCGCTGGCGCCTAGCTCATCGCCTCGGCCCGGTCCTCCTGGGCGCCTTCGCCAACTCGCCGCTCACGGATGGCATGGCCAACGGACTGCGCTCGGGGCGCGCCGGCGTGTGGGCCGGCATCGACGCTACCCGGACCGCCCCTGCCGGCCGCGAGGGTGACGGCTGGGACCCCACCGGGGACTGGTCGCGCTACGCGCTGGCGGCGAGGGTCATGTTGGTGCGGATCTCCGACACCCGCATGGTGGCCCTGACCAGGCCCTTGTCCTTCGCCCGATGGATCGACGAGGGCCACGAGCTGGGCTTTCCCACCCTCGACGACCTGGAGTACCACCTGAGCACCTTGTTCCCCCCGGTGCGGGCGCGGGGTTGGCTCGAGCTGCGCATGATCGACTCCCTTCCCGACCCGTGGTGGCAGGTGGCGGTGGCGCTGTGCGCCGCCCTGTTCGACGACGAGGACGCCAGCGAGCGGGCTGCCCTGGCTACCGCTTCCACTTCCGGACTGTGGGCCGAGGCCGCTCGTCACGGGTTGGCCCACCCGGCGCTGGCCTCGGCGGCTCGAGCCTGCTTCGCGGCTGTCCTCGACGCCCTGCCCCGCCTGGGCGCCGACGCCCTGGTGCCCGCCGTCGCCACCTTCTCCGACCGCTTCGTGGAGCGGGGACGCTGTCCGGCTGACGACCTGCTCGACGCCGGCTTCGAGGCCGCCGGCTTCGAGGACAGCCGCGAGGCCCGCAGGGCAGAGGAGCGGTCAGCCGTCGCCGCCGTGGCCCGAGCCAGGTGATGCGACCAGCCCAGCTCGCACCCGCCGAGCTCCGGGCCCACCTGGCGGTCGAGCTCGATGCCGTTCGCCAGCGCTCGCTGAAGCTGCTGGAGCCGCTGTCCGAGACCGACCTCGTGCGCCAGCACTCCCCGCTGATGTCGCCACTGGCCTGGGACCTGGCCCACGTCGGCAACTTCGAGGACCTCTGGTTGGTCCGTGCCCTCGGGGGTGACGCCGTAGGTGCCGAGTACGACCACCTCTACGACGCCTTTGCCAACCCCCGCGCCGAGCGTCCCTCTTTGCCCCTGCTCGACCCTGCCGGTGCCCGTCGCTACCTGCACGACGTTCGGGGCCGGGCCCTGGATCTCCTCGAGCGGGCGGAGCTCGAAGCACCCGACGACCTGCTCGACGACGGCTTCGTCTACGGCATGGTCCTCCAGCACGAGCACCAACACGACGAGACCATGCTGGCCACGCTCCAGCTCATGGCCGCCCCCGGCTATCGCCCGTCCCCCTCGCCCCAGCCGGCCCCACGCCGTTCGGTCTCGCCCGGCGAGGAGGTGCTGGTCGACGGGGGGCCGTTCGTCATGGGCACCCACACCCACGCCTGGGCCTACGACAACGAGCGCCCGGCCCACACCGTCGACCTGGCCCCGTTTCGCATCGACGTGCTGCCCACCACCAACGCCGGCTACCTCGAGTTCGTGGAGGCCGGTGGCTACCACGACGAAAGGTGGTGGAGCGAGGCCGGTTGGGCCTGGCGGATGGAGGCGAGCCTCGAACACCCCGGGTGCTGGCAACGCCACGGGGCCGGTTCCTGGTCGAGGAACCGCTTCGGTTGGCATGAGGACCTGCCGCACGACGAGCCGGTCCAGCACGTCTGTTGGTACGAGGCCGATGCCTACGCCCGCTGGCGGGGCCGACGCCTGCCCAGCGAGGCCGAGTGGGAGAAGGCGGCGTCGTGGGACCCACGGCGACAGGCCAAGCGCACCTATCCCTGGGGAGACGACGAGCCCGGGCCGACGACGGCGAACCTGGGCCAGCACCGCTTCGGCCCTTCGCCGGTGGGCTCATGGCCCCACGGCGCCAGTGCCTACGGCTGCCAGCAGATGGTGGGTGACGTGTGGGAGTGGACCTCCTCAGACCTCCGGCCCTATCCGGGCTTCCGGGCCTTCCCCTACCAGGAGTACTCCGAGGTGTTCTGGGGTCCGGACCACAAGGTGCTCCGGGGCGGGTCGTGGGCCACCCACCCCTCGGCCGTGCGCACCACCTTCCGCAACTGGGACTACCCCATCCGCCGACAGATCTTCGCCGGGCTGCGCTGCGCCCGCGACGCCTAGAACAGAACTGCCATGTGCCGCTTCCTGGCCTACCTCGGCCCTCCCGTCACCCTCGAGTCGGTGCTGTTGAGACCGACGCACTCGCTCGTGCACCAGTCCTACGCTCCCCGCCACCAGCGTCACGGACGGGTCAACGCCGACGGCTTCGGCGTGGGTTGGTACGACCGCTCGGTGCGGCCTGAACCGGCCCGCTACCGCTCCGACCGGCCCATCTGGTCCGACCGCTCCCTGGCCAGCATGGCCGGATTGGTGCGCTCGGGCGCAGTGCTCGCCGCCGTGCGCGACGCCACCCCGCCCGCCGCCGTGGAGGAGAGCGGTTCGCCGCCGTTCGCCGCCGGGTCCTGGTTGTTCGCCCACAACGGGGCGGTGGCTGGCTTCGCCAACGGCACCGGTGTGGCCCTGCGCCGGTGCATCTCCCCCACCCGACTGGCCGGCGTCGAGGGGGCCAGCGACAGCGAGGTCGTCTTCGCCCTCGTGCTCGACGCCCTCGACGCCGGAGCCGACGCCGGCGCCGCGCTGGCCCTCGCGGTGGCCACGGTCGAGTCCCTCGCCCCGGCCCGCCTCAACCTGGTGCTGACCGACGGTGTGGCCCTGGCCGCCAGCGCCTGTGGCGACACGCTCTTCCTCCTGGACGACCCCTGGAGGAGCGTCGAACCAGGGGGTGGGGTCGTCGTGGCTTCGGAGCCCTACGACGACGACCCCCGATGGCTGTCCGTCCCCGACCGCTCGATCGTGTGCGTCGACACCGCGGGCGCACTGGTGGCGCCCTTGACCTCGACGGCGCACCCACCGATGCAGGAGGCCTTGTGACCGCTAACCGCAGCGTCGTGTCCGTCGACGTCCACCTCGACGGGGCCGACCTGGCCACGGCGCTGCGCCACGACGCCCGACGCGGCCTCGGGGCCACGCCCAAGTGGCTCCCGCCCAAGTGGTTCTACGACGACCGCGGCTCGGCGCTGTTCGACGACATCACCCGGCTGCCCGAGTACTACCCCACCCGGTGCGAGACCGAGATCCTCGAGTGCCGGGCGAGCGAGATCGCCGCGGCGTGCGGGGCGGACACCCTGGTGGAACTGGGTTCGGGAACCTCCCACAAGACGCGCCTGCTCCTCGACGCCCTGGTCGGCGAGGGATGCCTGGCCCGTGTGGTGCCCTTCGACGTCAGCGAGGCCACACTGCGCAGCGCCGCCGACTCCCTGGCCGTGTCCTACCCAGGCGTGGAGGTCCACGCCGTGGTGGGTGACTTCGAGCGCCACCTGCACCTCCTGCCCGCCGGCGGTCGGCGCCTGGTGGCGTTCCTGGGAGGGACGATCGGCAACCTGGAGCCGGCCCAGCGGGCGACCTTCCTCTCCGATGTGGCCGCCGGCCTGGGCCCCGGCGACGGCCTGCTCCTCGGCACCGACCTGGTCAAAGACCCTGGGCGACTGGTGGCCGCCTACGACGATGCCGCCGGGGTCACGGCCGCTTTCAACGCCAACGTGCTGCGGGTGCTGAACCGGGAACTGGGCGCCGACTTCGACACCGCCGCCTTCGTCCACGTCGCCCACTGGGACGCCGAGCGGGAGCGCATCGAGATGCGGCTCCGGTCGTTGACATCGCAGAAGGTGAACCTGCCCGAGATCGACCTGTGGGTGACCTTCGCCGAGGGCGAGGAGCTGCGCACCGAGGTCAGCGCCAAGTTCCGCCGGGAGGCGGTGGAGGCTGAACTGGCCGCCGCCGGCCTGCACCTGGACCGGTGGTGGACCGATGCCGCCGACGATTTCGCCCTGTCGTTGTCCTTCCCCGCCTGACCCACCCGCCCCATCCCGAAGTCCCTTGCGGGTTCCCGCCTCCAACGACCACGCTGGGACCATGGCGGGCAAAGCGATGGCACTCGTGGTGGCCATGGCTGTCGTGCTGGGGGCCTGTGGCGCCGGTGGCGACGGGGAGCGCGCCTCGGTGGTGGCACCGGCCCCCGCCGTGCGCCACGGCGAGATCGACGTCGACGGGGTGCTGCGCAGCTACCGGCTGTTCGTCCCTACCACCCTCGACCGCAGCCGGCCGGTCCCCCTGCTGGTGGCGCTCCACGGCGGGGGCAACAGCGTCGACAGCTTCGTGGAGACCACGCAGTTCGACCGGGCCGCCTCCGCCCAGAACTTCATCGTGGCCTACCCCGAAGCGACCAAGGGCGCGTGGAACGCGGGGTTCTGCTGCGGGTCGGCGCCCGAGCGAGGTATCGACGACATGGCCTTCCTCAACAGGCTGCTCGACGAGCTCGAGGCCGAGCAGC
The DNA here is from genome assembly GCA_030447125.1 of Acidimicrobiales bacterium. Next base: position 33,173 of record JAUJLZ010000001.1, on the reverse strand, counting down.
CCGTCGACCCCGCCCGCGTCTCCATGACCGGGGTCTCCAACGGGGCCATGCTGGCCTACCGCTTCGCCTGCGAGCAGGCCGAGCGGATCACCACCATCGCATCGGTGGCCGGGTCGGTGACCGTGGAGGAGTGCCGACCCAGCCGGCCCCTCTCGGTGCTGGAGCTCCGGGGAAGCGAAGATCCCCTCATCCCCTTCGACGGAGGCCCGCCCGACCTTCCCGGTGAGGAGGTGCTGGAGTCCTACCCCTCGGCCATCCAGGTGGCCGAGTTGTTCGCCGAGTCGGCCGGGTGCTCCCCGTCACCTGTCTCGTCCACGGCCGGGGTGGTGACGACCAGCTCGTGGGAGGACTGCAAAGAAGGGACGGTGGTGCGCCTGGTACGCGTCGAAGGCGGTGGCCATGTCTGGTTCGCTCCCGGGTTGGGTGGTGCCAGCGGCGCCATCGACGCCACCGAGCTCATCACCGATCTCATCGCTCAGCCGTCCTCGTGACCGCGGGCTCCCGTGGACGAAGCTGAGGCTCGGGCGACCCTCGGCGTCACCCGTTCGGCCGACGAAGACGAGCTCAGGAGCGCCTTCCGGCGCCGACTGCGCCAAGCGCACCCAGACGTCGCTCCCCACGATCCGGACGCGGGACGGGCCACCGCCCACCTGGTCAGCGCCTACACCCTGCTGCGTCGACTGGCTTCGCCACCCTCCCCGCCCCCTCCACCCCCGACCGCGCCGACACGTTCCCCAGTGGCGCTGGACGGGGACAGCCTCACCTACCCGGCGCCCCCCGATGAGGTCTACCGCCGCCTGCTCGCCGCCGCCGACCAACTCGGCGAGCTGACCTACGTCGACCCCGACGCCCGCCTGCTCGACACCGTGGTCACCATGGACGACGGCACGGCCTGCTCCCTGCTGGCCAGCCTGCAGGGTCGGGCGCACGGCACCGAGGTCTTCCTCACCTTGGAACCGCTCGGGGGCGGGGCCTGCCCACCCGTCGAGCCCTTGGTGGCCGCCCTGGCCGCCCTCCTGGCCGCTACATGAAGTTGCGGGTGTGCAGGGCGGCAAGCGCCCCGGCCTCGTCGACCGAGAAGCCCAGGCGGGCGAGGCGCCGGCGGCGGCCGTCGGCCATCTCGGCCTCCAGGGCCTGGACGGCGGCGAAGCCCTCGGCCACGGCGGCGGGCGTGAAGCTCCCGGCCGAGAGCACGACGAGGGCGTCGACGACGTCGCCGTTGAGACCGGCCGTCGAGGCCAAGGCGTCGTGGCGGCGGTGGATGGCGGCGGCCAGGCGGGCACGTTGTCCGGGATCTTCGGCCACCACCGCGCCCAGGTGGGCCATGCCGAAGGCGACGTGGCGAGCCTCGTCGGCCAGGGCCAGGCGGGCCACGGCGGCCGTCACCGGGTCGGGAGCGTGGCGTTCGATGAACGACAGCAGGGCCAAGAAGGTGCCTTCGCCGAGCACAGAGAGGAGGAAGTGGGCCAGGGCGAAGTCGGGCTCCTCCAGCAGGGTCAACAGCGAGGCCTGGCCGCCGGCGCTCGATCGACCGAGCTCGCCACCCCCCAGGGTGGCCCGACGGGTGAACACCTCGACGTGGCGGGCCTCGTCGGCGATCTGGACGGCCAGGACCTGCACCACCTCCCGGAAGTGGGGGTGAACCCGGCCGAGGAAGCGGGCGGGTACGGCCAGGGCGGCCTGCTCGTTCTCCACCAGGTAGGTCATGACCTGGACCACGGCCGCCTCCACCTCGGCGGGCAGGTCGACCGGGGTTCCCCACGGCACCGCCGTGGCCGGGTCCCACTGAGTGGCGGCGGCCTGGCGGTAGAAGCGGGGAGCGTCGTCGGTCCACACCGACGCCTTGTCGTCCAGGGGGAAGGGGAAAGCCGGGCTGCCGGCCTCCACCAGTGCGCCACGGGCGGCCAGACCCCACGTCGACGGCGCCCGCTCGGCGACCGCGCCCGGCCGTCGAGGATCGCTCGACCCGCTGCGCTGGGCGCCCCTCCAGCGGTCGTCCTCGGCACTACCCCGCACGATCCATGCCGCGACCTGGCCGCCATGCTCGTTGGTCGTGCCGGGCATCGGGCAGGGTTCGGGGTCCAGGGCCCGAGCCGGCGGAGCAACCACCACGCTGTGGCCCTGGCTGCGACACCAGGCCTGCAGATGAGGAACCAGTTCGGGTGCGCGACCCCTCACCCCCAGGCGTTGCCCCGGTGCCAAACCGCCCAGCGCTCGCTTGACGAGCAGGTGCGCGCCCCGATCCAGCCCGAGGTCCTCGAGGTCGAGCATCCCGCCGCCAAGGCGAGCGGCGGCGTCTGCGTCCGCCTCTGCAGCCGCTCGGCTGGTCACGTCGACCCGGGCAGGGCGCCCTCGTCGTCGTAGACGCCCTGGTCCACCACCGCCGCCTCCAGGGCGCCGTAGCCGCTGATGCGACCCGGACGCCACGCCTTGAGCCCCTCCAGATCGAGCAGCGGGCGCACAGCAGGGTCGTCGTACGACATCGACAGCAACAGCTCGGTGAAGCGCTCCACCAGCGATGCCGGGGCGTGGGCGCCCACCGTGAAGTTGCAGTGGTCGTAGGGGGCCGTCTGGGTGAGGATGCGCGTCGACCCCGGCGGCAGCGTTCCCTCGTGGGAGAACAGCAGGTGGTTGCCGTCGATCATGCAGGCGGCGTCGACCGTTCCCGCCATGAGGGCCCTGGCCGCGTGCCGCTCCCCGCCCACGTGGTCGCCGTGCTTGCCCGGCGCCGCCTCGAAGCTCACGACGGTGAAGTCGTCCCCGGCCACCAGCCCCAACCGGCGCAGGTGCCACAGCGGGATCAGGGTGGCCTGAGGGGAGTCGACGTCACCGACGCCCACCCTGGCCCCCCGGAGGTCGTCCACCTCGACGACCGGTCCATCACTGCGTACGACCACGACGGACGTGAGGTCGCAGTCGCTGTCTCGCATGGCCACCGCCCGCACCTCCTCGCCCCGGGCCCGGGCCAGACGCTCCGCCCGGACCCACGCCAGCGGCGAGTTCCAGGCCACGTCCAGCTGACCGGCCACGAGAGCCTCCACCAGGGCGTCGTAGTTGGAGTACAGCACGTAGTCGAAATGAAGGCCCTGGCCGGCGAACCAGTCCTTGAACCCCTCCCAGATGGTGACCACCTTGGGGTCGTAGGCCACCGCTCCCATCACGAGTGTCCCCTCGCCGGCCATCAGCTCGCCTCCTCGAACAGCGGCAGCCCACAGGTGATGCGCCCGATGAGGTCGTAGAGGATGTCGGTGGTGGGCGCCATGACCGTCGCCGCCCGGGCGTCACGGAAGTGTCGCTCCACCCCCACCTCCTTGCGGAAGGCGGCGCCCCCGCACACCCGCATGGCCAGGTCGGTCACCTCGGTGGCGCTCTCCCCGGCGGCGGCCTTGACCTCCAGGACCCGGAGCATGACGTCGTCCCTTCCTCCCTCCAGGGCGTCCAGGGCGTCGATGAGCAGCGTGCGCACCATGTCGGTGCGGATGCGCATGCGGGCGATGTAGGCCCGCACCGTGGGTGACTCGGCCAACGACTGGTCGAGATGGGCCAGGCGGGTGCCGGCCACGTGGGCCGCGGCCTTGGTGGTGGCCGCATCCATGGTGCCCACCGAGAACGCGGCGTTCATGAGCTGGAAGTAGGGCAGCACCACCATCATCATGAGGTCGAACCCGCCGCCGTCGGGACCGAGCATGGCGTCGGCGCCGACCACGAGACCCTCGGCGGTCATGGGACTGGAGTTGTTCCCCCGCAACCCGAGACCGTCGAAGGGGGCGCCCAGGGCCAGTCCGGGTGATTCCGCCGGGACCAGCCACAGCGTGCTCATGCCCTCGGCGGCCATGGGCCGGCTCGACCACACGTAGCTGCCGGCCTCGCCGGCCGAGGTGACCCAGCTCTTGCTGGCGTCGAGGCGGACCTGGCCCCCATCCGAGCCACCGTCGGAGCCGCTCTCGGACGTCGCCGTGCTCATGGGCACCCAGAACTGGCTGCGGGACCCTGCCTCTGACAGGGCCAAGGCCAGCAGGTGACGGCCGAGGGCCACGTCCTCCCGGACCGCCCTGGGACCGTAGGCCTCGACGAGGGGGACGGCGCAGTAGTGCATCATGGCCACCATGGCGGTGGAGGCGCAGTGGTGGGCGAGCTCCTCGATGACGAGCGTGGCCGCCCGGTGGCCCTCGCCCCCGCCCCCCACCTCAGGGGCGCTGAGCAGGCCCAGGAGGCCGGCTCGGCCCAGGGCGTCGATACCGGCCCGGGGGAAGGCGCCGCTGCGGTCGACCTCGACGGCGGCGGGGGCCACCACCTCGTCGATGACGCCTCGGAGGGCATCGAGGTAGTGCTGGGCAGGGGCTGTCGTGGGCATGGGGCGCGCTCGCTTCCTGGACGTGGCCGTCCCGGCGGGACGGATGGCCGTTGGACCGGCAGTTGGACTGGATGGCCGAGGCGGAACCGGCAGAGCCGGTGTCCTCGTCGACCTGGTGGTCAGGGGGTGGTCGCCCGACCGGACGACGTGCACCTCGCTCAGCGTCCGGCCATGGCCCACCTCCTTTTCGTCCCTTGGCCTTTTCGTCCCTTGGCGCCGGCGCCATTGTGGTGGGCGCGGTGCCGGTGTGGCAACGAAGCTCGACGCGTGTGGACCAGCGCCCACCAGATCAGGGGGACCTGGAGGGGCAGCCGCAGCCAGGCCAGCACCGGCGAACCCAGGGGGAAGCCCGCGCCGGGGATGCCGCCGTCGAGGGCCATCTGCACGTTGGCGGGGAACAGCACCAC
>JAUJLZ010000001.1:10311-28312 GCA_030447125.1 Acidimicrobiales bacterium | reverse complement strand
CGCCGGGGATGCCGCCGTCGAGGGCCATCTGCACGTTGGCGGGGAACAGCACCACCAACAGCGCCGCCGTCATCCACGCCCCGAGCCGGCGGGTGCGGGGGACGACCAACAACACCCCCACGGCGATCTCGGCCGCCCCGCTCACCAGCACCAGGGCTCGGACGTGGTCGGCACCGAGAACCCGCGGGACGATGCGAGCGTAGGACGCCGGGATCACGAAGTGCAGCGTGCCGGCACCGACCATGAGGCCGGCGAGGGCCAAGCGGGACGCCCGCCGGTCGTCCCCGCCTCCCCGTTCAGCCACCACAGGTCGAGCGGGCCCCTTCGCCGGCCACTCGTGCCACCACCCAGTCGAAGATGTCGTCGCCGGCCGCAGCCAACACCTCGCCGTGGTCGGCTCCGGGGTACTCCCGGTACTCCACGGTGTTGCCGCCCGCACAGAGTCGCTCCACAGCGGTGTCGGTGCTCGAGGCCAGGACCACGAAGTCGGTCATCCCCTGGGCCACCAACACGGGGGCGGCGATCGCTGTCGATCCGGGCTCGTTCTGCTCCACTCGTGCGGCCCAGGGCTCCACGTCGAGAGGGTTGGTCACCAGCCAGGCCGACGTGCGCTGATCGGCGAAGGCGTTGGTCACCCCTTGGAGGCACACCTCGTCGACCACCCCGATGCGCTCGGTGGCGGTGGGGGTGAGCACGTCGCCGTAGACCAGCTCGTCGTAGGTCTCGCCGTAGGAGTAGATGGACAAGGCCACCAGCCCGAACGCTAGCGAGATGGGCACGGCCGAGCGCAACAGGGTGCTGAGCTCGGCGGCGGGGGCCGACGCGGCCACACCGAGCAGGTCGAGGTCGGGGGCGTAGTCAGGCGCCAGCGCCCCGGCGAAGAGCACGCCGTGGCCACCCTGGGAGTGGCCGAAGGCGACCACGGCGTTGCTGGCGCCAGCCTCCTCGATGCCCCCGGCGGCCCGGGCGGCGTCGAGCACGCTGCGGCCCTCGCTCTCACCCACCAGGTACGGGTGGACGCCGGGCGTACCCAGGCCCTCGTAATCGGTGGCCGCCACCACGTAGCCGGCCTCGAGGAGCCGGTCCAGACCGGGCACGCGCACGCCGGTGCGTGAAGGGGCGCAGACGTCGGCCACCCCCACGGTGCCGTGCGCCCACGACACCACCGGGCGGCCCTCAGGGGGCGCCGGTCGCTCCGGGGCGTAGACCACACCGGAGACGGCGACGGGATCCCCATCGACCCCTTCCGAACGGTAGAGCAGGTCCCAGGCCCGGGCCCCGACAGGCACGTCGGGGGCACGGCGGGGGGCCAGGGCCACCAGGTCACCGGGCTCGGTGCCGGGCAGCGGGTCGGGCACGGTGCTGACGTCGGTCGGCAGCTGGCCCGCCCCCACGTCGGGCTCGGCGCCGGCGTCGCCAGGCGAGCCGGGCCCCAGCTGTGCCGGTTCGACTCCTCCAGTGCAGGCCGAGAGGACCACCATCGCCGCCAGTACCGCTGCCACCGTGCGCCGTCGACTCGTCACCGGGTCGAGGGTAGGGGCCGCGGGGTGCCACCATGGGTCGGTGCGCGTGCGATCCACCAACGGCGTCGAGGTCGCCGTCCATGATCTCGGAGGGGACGGGCCGGCTCTGGTGCTGGCCCACGCCACCGGCTTGCACGGTCGGGCCTGGGGACCGCTGGTGGCGGCCCTGTCCGAGTGCTTCCACTGCTGGTCGTTCGACGCCCGCGGCCACGGTGACTCCACCCGACCGCAGCCGGCGGACTTCGACTGGCGGGGCTTCGGTGACGACGTCCTCGCCGTCGTCGACGGCCTCGGCCTGGACGCCCCCCTGGGCTTCGGCCACTCCCAGGGAGGTACGGCCCTCCTGTTGGCCGAGCAGGCCCGCCCCGGCACCTTCTCGGCGCTGTACCTGTTCGAACCGGTGGCGTGGCCCGAGCCCTTCGACATGAGCGACCACCCACTGGTGACCGGGGCGCTTCGTCGCCGGGACTGCTTCACCTCGGTCCAGGCCGCGGTGGAACGGCTGGCATCCAAGCCGCCGTTGTCCGAGCTCGACCCGCAGGCGCTGCGGGCCTACGTCGAGGGCGGCGTACGGCGCCTCTCCGAGGGTGGCGTGGCCCTCAAGTGTCGGCGGGAGGACGAGGCCCAGACCTACCGCATGGGTCCCCGCCAGCGGTCCTTTGACCACCTGGGCGAGATCACCTGTCCGGTCACCCTGGCCCGGGGCACGGCCAGCCGGGCCGCTCCGGCCGAGTTGGCTGAGCGCCAGGCGGCCCTCCTGCAGCACGGCCGCCTGGAGGTGTTCGACGGCCTCGGCCACTTCGGCCCTCTGGAGAACCCCGCGCGCGTCGCCGCCAGCATCACCGATGTGCTCCTGGGAGGCTGAGCGGGCGTGCTGGTCGGAGCCGGCGGGTCCACCGTTGATGTCCCACGCCGGGTCTACCCTGCGGGCATGGCGCTTGCCCTTCCCCAGACGCTGTCGCCGTCCAAGGTCTCCGCCTTCAAGGACTGCGCCCTGGCCTTCCGATTTTCGGTCATCGACCGCCTCCCCGAGCCACCGTCGCCCGCCGCGGTCAAGGGCACGTTGGTGCATCGCGCCCTCGAGCAGCTCTACTGCGCCGATCCACCGGCGCGCACCCTCTCCGCTGCCCTGTCCGCCCTCGGCCACGCCTTCGACCACGCCCGAGGCCACGATGGCGAGTACCGCCAGCTCGGCCTGGACAGCGAGGCCGAGGAGCTCTTCCGAGCTGATGCCGAACATCTGGTCCATCGCTACTTCCAGATGGAGGACCCGGCCAGGGTCCGGCCCATCGGCATCGAGCTGATGCTCGAGGCCAGGCTCGGCGGCGTGCGGGTGCGGGGGATCATCGACCGCTTGGAGCTCGACGCCGAGGGCGGCCTCGTCGTCACCGACTACAAGACCGGGCGCTCGCCCGCGGTGCGCTACGAGCAAGGGCGGTTCGGCGGGGTCCACTTCTACGCGTTCTTGTGCGAGGCCATGCTCGGCCGACGACCGGCGCGCGTCCAGCTCCTCTACCTGGGTGACGGGGTGACCATCGTGGCCACGCCGTCGGAGCAGTCGGTGCGCGGTCTGGCCAACCGGGTGGCAGCGGTGTGGCAGGCGGTGGAGCGAGCGTGTGCCACCCATGACTTCCGGCCCCACCCGGGGCCCCTGTGCGACTGGTGTGCCTACCAGGCCTACTGCCCGGCGTTCGGCGGGGACCCGTCACTGGCTCAGAGCACCGAGCCCGTGCTCGCCGGCGTATGACCGACAGAGATCGAGCCGCTGTGCCTCGGGAGGGGCCGGTCGGCCCGCGCGCGTCGACACTGACCGACGCCGCCATCGAGGCGCTCGGCGGTACTCCCCGCCACCTCGACCGTGAGCCGGTCAGCCCCCTGCGCTGGCTCCTCCCCCCGGCCCTCGGCCGTCGCATCAGCGACTTCGACCGACATGCGGACAACAGCTTCGAGCGGGTGCGGGGTCAGTGGGCCGTCGACCGGCTGTTCTACAGCGCTTCGGCCCTGGCCGACTTCTCGCTCCTGTGGCACGTGGTGGGGACGAGTCGAGCCCTCCGCAGCCGACATGAGGCAGAGTCACTCCGCCTGGTCGTGGCCTTGGGGATCGAATCGCTGCTCGTCAACGTGGCCGTGAAGTCGCTTTTCCGCCGCCGCCGCCCGGTGCGCGAGGAACACGAACGCCATCATCTCCGCCAGCCCCGGTCGAGCAGCTTCCCGAGCGGACACGCCACGTCCGGGTTCATGGCTGCCACGCTGTTGACCGAGGGTCGCTCGGCCAGGAGCAGACTTGGCTGGTACAGCGTGGCCAGCGTGGTGGCCGCCAGCCGGGTGCACGTCAACATCCACCACGCCTCCGACGTGGTCGGCGGCGCCGTCATCGGGGTGGCGCTCGGACGCCTCGCGCTCCGGGCCTGGCCCCTGGCCACGGGGAGCCAGCGGCTATCGGGCCCGACCCGCCGCTGAAGGGCCTGCTAGCTCAACTGACGATCGACTCGGGCGCGACCTCGGGCGTGGCCAGCAGCGTACGGACGTCGAGGAGGAGGTCGGCCACTTCGTCGGTCGACACCAACTCCCGGTGGAGCATCTCCGCCAAACCCTTGTCGATCACCGCGAGTGCCTCGGTGATGATCTTGGGCTCTCCGGTGTCGGTCATCGTTCCCTCCATCAGATGTCCTCGCCTTCCTGTCGGCTCCACTCATCGTCGGGTTCATCATCGTCCCGCACGACCTCGACCTTGAGGGCAAGCCCGGGCCGAGACCAACGTGCCTCTTTGAGGACGCACGTCAGCCTATCTGCCCAAGGTGGCCTGCGGGCTCCCCTCCTCGGGATCTGCCCGTCCCTCGGGCTTGTGGGGCGTCGATGTGCGAGACTGCACCCCGGGTCGCTGTCCCGTCCACCGCTCGTCATCCAGAGGGAACCGCTGCAACGGAGACGAACGGCCACCCGCAACCGGCCAACGACGTCGATAGCGACGATTTCAGGACAAGGAGCTTCGTGATGACCAGCTTGTTCGAAGACCAGATGGAGGAGAACGCCAGCCTTCTCCAGCGCCTGGCCCCGTCGCCACTCACCCGCAGGAAGGTCCTTCTCGGCGGGGGCGTCGCTGCGCTCGGCATCGTGGCTGGTGCCTGCGGTACCGACGAAGACCCCTTCGTGCTCGAGGACCCGCCCGATCCCGACCTGACCGTCCCCCCTCGGGACCAGGCCGGCGGTGGCGGTGGCGAGGCGAGTGGAGGAGGCGGGGGTGACGTGGCCACGGCCAAGCTGGCCGCCGGTCTCGAGGTCCTGGCCGTCAACACCTACCAGAGTGCGCTCGACGCCGCCGGTGAAGGTGCCCTGGGTGAGGTTCCGCCGGCGGTGGCCGCCTTCGCCACCACCGCTCGTGACCACCACCAGGCGCACCTGCAGGCCTGGAACGACCTGTTGACCAGCCTTGGAGAACAAGAGGTCACCGAACCCCTACCCGCGCTGGCCGGTCCGGTGGGCGAGCAGTTCGGCCAGGTCAGCGACGTCACCGGCGTGGCCCGGTTGGCCCTCATGCTGGAGCAGGTGGCGGCCTCCACCTACTTCGACGCCATCCCCAGCATCATGAACGGCGAGGCGCTCATGCTGGCCGCCACCATCCAGCCCATCGACATGCAACACGCCGCGGTGCTGCACTACGTCCTCGGCGAGTACCCGGTGCCGGAGGCCTTCGCCGACGCCGACCAGTCGGCCATCACCGCCTGACGGAGGCCCGCTCAGGAGTTCTTGTCTCACCCCCTCTTCATACTGGGATGCATGTGGTCCTGGAACCGAAGAGGAACAGACATCAAGGCGAGCGATCGCCAGCCGGGCGATCGCGAGTGCTGCGGTCCGTGCGTCGCCGGGTTGGCCCACTGCCACGCCACCTTGGTCCTGCACGCCGATGGCGCACTGGCGTGCCCGGAGCTCGAGGCCTGCGGGGCCGAGCCCGATCTGCACACCTGGTGGATCTCCTGCACCGAGCTGGTGTCGCCGTGCGGCTGTACGGGTGACGAAGACCCGGGAGCGGGACGTACTGAGGCTGGGCTCGTGGCCCGGGCCGCGTGACGACGGTGGCCAGGGCCACCCGAGCCGGCCGGGTCGATCCGATGAGCCGTCTGCGGCGAGAGCAGGCCGACCCGGGCCAGCTGGCCCTCCTGGAGACCGACGAGCCGGTCTGGCGTCTCGATGCCCAGACCCGCGAGGTGGGCCGTAGGGGCGTGGCCGCAGCCAGGGAGATCCTCAGGCGCAGCACCGACTCCAGCGATGGGCGAGGAGCCACGCGAGCCGCGTGAGGACCTCGGCCGGGCCCCGGGGGTGGGGGAGGTTGCTGGTGGTGGCCCTCGTCGTGAGCGCCGCCTGTGGTGGAGGGGGGAGTGCAGCGCCGGGCGAGCCCGGCCAGGCCGAGGTGCTGCGGGTGGTCGACGGCGACACCATCGAGGTCCGCATCGGCAGTGTCGACGAGACCGTCCGCCTGCTCGGGATCGACACGCCCGAGAGCGTCGATCCCCGCTCGCCCGTGGAGTGCTTCGGGCGGGAGGCGTCCGAGCACACCGCGTCGATGCTGCCTCCGGGCAGTGAGGTGCGGCTGGTGCGCGACGTGGAGGGGCGCGACCGCTTCGACCGTCTCCTCGCCTACGTGTACCGCAGCGACGACGGGACCTTCGTCAACCTCGCCCTCGTGCGCGAGGGCTTCGCGGCCGTGCTGACCTATCCCCCCAACGTGGCGCACGCCGACGAGCTCACCGCGGCGGCGGCCCAGGCCCGCGACGATGGGCGCGGGCTGTGGTCGGCCTGTCCCGACGCCTAGGTCCGCCGACACAGCCGGCGGGTACCGTGCAGGTCATGCCTGCGCTGGTCGAACGGCTCGGCTATCCCGCCCACGCCCGACTCCTCATCCTCGGTTGTGACGGCTTGGGGACCAGTCACGCCGCCAACGTCGGCTGCTACGACGCCCTGCGGGAGGGGATCGCCACCAGTGCCCGCTTGATGGTCCCCTGCCCGTGGTCCCGGGAGGCGGCCGGTCGCTACCGCGGGGAGGACATCGGCGTCGAGCTCACCCTCAACGCCGAGTGGGACCTCTACCGCTGGGCACCCCTCACCCAGGCACCTTCACTGCTCGACGGCGACGGCGGATTTCCCCGGAGCTGTGCCGAGGTCTGGGACCACGGCGACCTCGACGAGGTCCGTCGGGAGTGCCGCACCCAGATCGAGCGGGCCATCCTGTGGGGCTTCGACGTCAGCCACCTCGGGTCGCACCTGACCACGTTGGCCCTGCGTCCCGAGTTCTTCGACATCTACCTCGAGCTCGCCGTCGACTTCGGTCTGCCCATCCAGCTTCCCGACGGTGCGTCGGAGCGGGCGGTGGGCTTCCCCTTCCGGCGCCTGGCCGCCGAGGAGGGGGTCGTGTTCCCCGATCGGGTCCTCCGAACCCGGGAGAGCGGCGCCCGCAAGGTCCTCGAGCGGGCCCTGTTCGAGCTGGCACCCGGGGTCACCGAGATCGATGCCCGCCCGGCCATCGACAGCGCCGAGCTACGGGCCCTGACCCACGACTGGCCGGCACGAAGCGACGACCACCACCTCCTCGTCGACGACCACGACCTCCGGGCCCTGGCCGAGCGGGCCGGCATCACCCTCATCGGCTACCGGGAGCTACGGGACCTCCAGCGCTCCGCGGTGCCGGCCTGAGCTCGCCGGCCACGAGCGCCGCCAAGGCGGCCCCCGTGTGGATGACGACCCGGCGGGTGAAGCTCGCCGAGAAGGTGTTCTGTGCGGAGGTCGGCGGCTTTGCCCGTCGGCCGAAGCTCAGTCAGCTCGCCCGAACGGAGCGAAGCGAGTGAGGGCGAAGCCTAGAACTCGGTCTGCTCGCGCACCTTGGCCAGGATGTCCTTGTACTCCGGCTTGGCGGTCAGCGGGAGCAGGGCCATCACCTTGGCGATGTTGCCCGTCAGCTTCACCCGGCCCTGCATGAAGGCGGCGTTGGCATCGAGCTCGCCCTTGTCGACCTTCATCTTGTCGTCGTAGGAGGAGGTGAGGGTCACCTCGGCGTCGGGATCCTCACCCAGGGCGTGCTCGAGCGTCTGGCCGTTCTCGATGACGTGGTGGTACCGGATCTCGCCGTCAGGTCCGCCGGTGACGACGTACTGCAGGCGGGCGGTGGCACCGGGGGTCTCGGGGAACTCGGCAGCCAGGTCCTTGAGCAGCGCCATCCACTCGGCGGAGAGGTACTTCACCATCGGGAGCGAGGCTAGCCCATCACCCGGTCACCGACCCCGGCGAACAGGTCGTCCTCGGGCTGGCGGCTGTCGACCAGGGAGCGGGCCAGCTGGTAGTCGTCGAAGGGGTGCACGGTCCGGGCCTCCTCAGGGGGAAGCCCGAACCACATCTTGGACTCCGGGTCGACCTGGGTGCGATGGGCCAACAAGGCCCGGGCCCGGATGTCGGCGAAGTCGGAGATGTCGACCTGGGTGGTGATGCGGTCGTCCTGGTCGGGCCGCTCCATCCACTCCTCGGTGAACGGGGACTCCAGGCCGAGGGCGAGGAACCGCTCGTGGGTGGCCAGCACCCGGGCGCGAGACCACACGGTGTAGTACAGCTTCAGCGGCTGCCAGGGGTCCCCGGCCTCGGGATGGGCCTGAGGGTCGCCGGCGGCTTCGAAGGCGGCCACCCCGATCTCGTGCACCCGCAGGTGATCGGGGTGGGGGTAGCCGCGCTGGTCGTCGCCGTAGATCACCAGCACCTGGGGGCGATGCGCCCGGATGGCACGCACCAGCCGGCCCACCGCCTCGTCGTGGTCGGCCCGAGCGAAGCAACGGGGATCCTCGTTGGCCGGCGCCCCGGCCATGCCTGAGTCCCGGTAGCCGAGGAGGACGAGGTCGTCGTAGCCGATGACCTCCATCGAAGCGGCCAGCTCCTCGAGGCGCACCTCGGGCAGGCGCTCACGCACCTCTGGGCTGTCCATGGCCGGGTTGAGGATCTCGCCCTCTTCTCCCCCGGTGCAGCACACCAACACGGTGTGGATGCCCTCGGCCCGGGCTCGGGCCACCGTCCCCGCTCCCTTGGATGCCTCGTCGTCGGGGTGGGCGTGCACCGTCATGAGGCAGAGCCCGCGGTCATGAGTGGGGGGTGCGTCGGACGAAGCCATCGCTGGCAAAGCTAGCGCCGCCCGCTCGTTCTTTCGGCGCTGAGCTCCACCAGGTAGCGCCCCACAGACGAAAGAACGGGTGGAGGTGGGGCGGTAGCCTGGGAGGCGTGGATTCCCCCGAGGTCTGGCGCTGGATCTGGCTGGCGGTCGCCGCCGGTGGCGCCATCGGGGAGATGGCCACGGCGGGCTCCTTCTTCCTCCTGCCCTTCGCCGCCGGCGGTGCAGCGGCTGCCGTGTTGGCCTTCACCGGGGTCCCGGTGGGCATCGAATGGCTGGTGTTCGTGGTCGTGTCCGTCGCTGGCGTGGTCGCCACTCGACCCCTGGCCCGTCGCCTCGACCTGGGCTCCTCGAGCGAAGGCATCGGCGCCCGGCGCTGGATCGGCCAGACGGCCACGGTGCTCGAGGCCATCCCTCCGGGTCCCCAGGCCACGGGCCTCGTTCGCCTGGGCCGGGCCGAGTGGCGAGCCGAGAGCCTGGAGGGCCTCAGCATCGAGACCGGGACCGTGGTCAAGGTGGTCGACCTGTCCGGTACCCGCCTGGTGGTCTGGCCCCTCGACCAGATCGCTCCCCGACCTCGCCCTGGACCCGTTCCGGGTGCACGCGACCCCGACATCGTCGACTAGGAGCGCCAACCAATGACCATCATCGCCGTCCTCGCCGTCATCGCACTCCTCCTCGTGGTCTACGTCGCCTCGGGCGTCAAGATCGTCCGGCCCTTCGAGCGGGGCATCGTCGAGCGGCTGGGCAAGTACAAGCAGACCGTCGACCCGGGGCTGCGCATCATCATCCCCGGCATCGACCGCATCACCAAGGTCGACATGCGAGAGCAGGTCATCGACGTGCCACCCCAGGAGGTCATCACCTCCGACAACGTGGTCGTGTCCGTGGACGCCGTCGTCTACTACGAGGCCACCGACGCCCAGCGCCTCGTCTACAACATCGGCAACTTCATCCTGGCCATCATCAAGCTGGCCCAGACCAACCTGCGCAACGTGGTGGGCGACCTCCAGCTCGACCAGGCCCTCACCTCCCGCGACACGATCAACACCACGCTTCGCACCATCCTCGACGACGCCACCGACAACTGGGGCGTGCGGGTGGTGCGGGTGGAGATACAACGGGTCGACCCGCCGCCTGACGTGATGTCGGCCATGCACGAGGTGATGAAGGCCGAGCGCACCCGCCGGGCCGTGGTGACCGAGGCCCAGGGCTCGCGCGAGGCGGCCATCACCCGGGCCGAGGGCGAGAAGGCGGCGGGCATCCTCGAAGCCGAGGGGCGCAAGCAGCGCAACATCCTCGACGCTGAGGGCGAGGCCGAGGCCACCCGGGCCGTGGCCGACGCCGAACGCTTCCGCCAGCTCACCGTGGCCGAAGGTGAAGCGGCCGCCATCCGCAGCGTCTTCTCCGCCATCCACGACGGTGGCGCCACCCCCGAGGTGCTCGCCCTTCGCTACTTCGAGGCCCTGCGCCACGTGGCCGAGGGCCAGGCCACCAAGATCTTCCTGCCCACCGACGGGGCTGGCCTCCTCGGGTCGCTGGCCGGGGTGGCCGAGCTCCTGTCGGAGCGGCCGTCGCCCGCACGCCCCGGTCCCGGATGAGCAGCCCCGTTCCCACGTGACCATCGCCGTTCGCACCTACGACGCGGCCGGCTGCACCCCGATCGATGATCCGAAGGAGATCTCCGACAACGTCGCTCGCAAGGGCTGCGTACTGTGGGTGGACCTGGTCGATCCCACCGACGATGACTTTGCCCGGGTGGCCGAGGAGTTCGAGCTCCACCCCCTGGCCATGGAAGACGCCCGCAAGCACGGCCAGCGGCCGAAGCTCGAGCACTACCCCACCCACGCCTTCCTCGTCGCCTACTCCAAGGAGTTGGCCGAGGTCGATCTGTTCGTGGGATGCAACTGGGTCGTCAGCGTGCGCGAGCGCAACCGGGCTGGCGAGCATTGGGGCCTCGACGCCGTGCGGGCCCGCATCGAGCGCGGCGGCGGCCATGTCGACGTCGGCTACCTCGTCTACTCCATCCTCGACGAGCTGGTCGACGGCTACTTCGAAGCTGTGGATGCCTTCGAGGACACGGTTGAGGACTTCGAGGAACAGGTTCTCACCGAACAGTGGGAGGCAGGAGGCGCCATCCAAGGTGAGCTGCTCTCTCTCCGGCGGCGCCTGGTCGAGTTCCGCCGGGTGCTGGTGCCCCTGCGCGACGTGTTGGGGGCGCTGATGCGAGGCGACGTCGCCTGGGTCGACGACGCCACCCGGCTCCACCTTCAAGACGTCTACGACCACGTGCTGCGGGCAGTGGAGAGCCTCGACAGCCAGCGGGAGCTGGTGGGAAACGCCGTGGACGCCCACCTGGCGCTCACATCCAACCACATGAACCAGGTGATGAAGCGCATGACGTCGTGGGGCGCCATCCTGTTGGGCTCCACCTTGGTGGCGGGCATCTACGGGATGAACTTCGAACACATGCCCGAACTGCGCTGGCGCTTCGGCTACCCCTTTGCCTTGGGCCTCATGGTGGCCATCACCATCGCGGGCTACCGCTTCTTCTCCCGGCGGGACTGGCTCTGACGAGCCTCGGCGTCACTCGCTTCGCTCCGTTCCGCCGAACTGATCGTGCTCCGGGCACCGACAGAGCCGGCGCCCTCCGCGCTGAACACCTTTCTCCTCGCTTCGCTCGCTGGGCCGCCAGCCAGGTGGGGGCCGGCTTCGCCGGCGGTCGTGGCCGGCGGCAGGCTCCGACTTGGTCGTCGGCCTCGCCGGGACGGCTACTGCCGGTGGGTGTTGCCTACGGGGACGAGGACGTCTTCGCCGGTTTCTTCGTCGTCGACCAGGAGCCAGCCGCAGAGCTCGGCCAGGGTGCGCTCGCCTTCCCCGGGACCGCTGGCGATGAGCTCGTCATCGACTCGGAGCACCTCGGCCCCGCGGGGGCGGTAGACGTAGCGGCCGCCCCGGCGTATGGCCAGCACGTGGAACCCGGGGTCGATGTCGAGGTGGAGCTGAGCCAGGCTGGCCCCCTCGACGCGGGACCCCTTGCCCACAGGGAGGCGGACGAGCACCTCGTCGGCGTCACCCAGGGCCAGTGACAGCACCGGGTGCACCTCTTCTTCGTTCTCGATGAGCCACACCATCTGCTGGGCCGAGTCGCCCAGGTCCTCGGCCGCCTGGGCCAGGTGCAGCAGGCCCCGCAGCGACGACGGGTCGGCGGCGACCGGCGCCGAGCGCAGCACCCAGGTCTCCAGCCGCTCCTTCATCTCGTCGAGGCGGTCCTCCAGGTGGTTGACCTCGGCCGCCAGGCCCACGTCGCGCAACACCAGCGCCGACCAGGCCAGGCCCACGCAGGTGGTCGAGATGTTCTTCATCTCCACCAGCACGTCGATGGCCCGGTCGAGATCGGAGGGGATGGGCTCCTCCACCGGTTCCGGCGGCTCCCACGAGGGGGCCCCGGCCAGTTGGTGGAGCCGGGAGATGCCCGCCGGCGCGCCGTGGAGGAACAACACGTCGCCGGGTAGCAGGATCTCGTCGCCGTCCACGTCGGTCAGCCAGTCGCGGCCCCGGTGGATGGCCACGACCCGCATGCCCACGGCTACGGGCAGCTCGAAGTCCGAGAGCGGCCGGTGGGCGAAGTGCGACCCCTCCCGTAGCGACACCCGGTGGCTGACCTCCTCGGCCCCGGACAGGTCGGCGACCAGCTCGCGAGGGATGCCCACGCGGTGGGTCACGATGCGGGAGATGTCGACCGCGGCGTGGCCCATGCGTTCGACCGAGGAGATGACCCTGAGCACCGAGGCCATGGAATCGGCGTCGCGAGGTGAGCGGGCGGCCAGCACGCAGACGGCCCGCATGTCGTGGACCAGGTCGTTGAGCCGGTCCTGGAGCTCATCGACCTCGTCGGCCATCTGTGGGTCCCCGAAGTAGACCGACGCGTAGGCCAGGTCGATCATGAGCTCGCAGGAGTCCTTGGCCTCCGAGATCATGGTGCGCAGGTTTCGCGGTCGATCATCCACCGAGTGCTCCAGGGTAGTGGGCGTCAGACGAGGCCGAGAGCCACGATGGCGAAGATCAGGCTGAAGGCGCCCACCAGGTCGATCGACGAGGTCACCATGGGCACGCCGTAGGTGTCGGGGTCGAGGCCCAGGCGTACGGCACCGAGCGTCCCGTAGTAGGCGATCAGCACCGCAAAGCCCACGGCCAGCAGGCCTCCGATCAGGGAAGCGGCCACCAGCAGGACGAGCCCGGGGCTGGCCTTGCCGATGAGGTGGGTGGCGAGCTCGGCCACAGCGGCGTTGAGGGCGAAGACGGGAATCGCCAGCAGGATCACAAAGGTGATGTCGCGACGAGCCTCGCGTCCGGGCACCGCCGCGACCTGGACGACACCGAGGTGGATCTTGCTCGAGAGACGGTTGGCCAGCACGCCTCCAAGGGCGCCGGCGGTGCTGAGATGGCCAGGCAGCAGGACGAGCAGCGCGGGCAGGGCGGTGAAGGTCGACAAGCGGCCCTCGATCGCGATCCCTGCCACCACGCTGACGAAACCGGCGACGGACAAGATGGGCACCGACTCTCGCAGCACCCGGACCAACAGCACCAGACGCGAGCGCAGGGCGACCATCAGCGAGACGACCGACATCACCACCAAGAGGCCTCCCACAACGTCGGTGAACGCTCCCAGACCGACCAGGAGGGACGCAACCCACAGCGAGGGCAGTCCCACCACGTCACCGACCGACGCCACCAGCGGGGCGTTCACGTTGTCGAGGTCCCAACCGAAGCGCACGGATCCGGCGGCCAGGGCCAAAGTGAAGACCAACACCACCACCGACGACAAGACCGCGCCCACGACCGAGATGACCACCAGGTCGAGGACGGAGATCGTCTCGGCCAGACCAAGGGCCACCGCCACGGCCTTGGTGATGCCCGCCAGCACGACGGCGGTGACGACGGTGAGGACCACGGCGGCGATGACGTTTTGGCCGACGACGGTGTCGGGCCGGCGCGACAAGCCGAAGGTCCCGGTGTGGATGGCGGTGCTCAGGCGGCTGCCCAGGGCGCCGAAGATGTTCCCCCGCATGCCGATGGACGCCGGCACCAGCACGAGGAGGCCGGGTAGGCGCTCGAGGGTGCCGGTGATGGCGCCCAGGGTGACACCGGCGGCCAAGCTGGTCAGGGTGCTGAGGCCGAGCGCGGTGAGGCTCTGGCGGGTGCCGGCGGTGTCGGGCCCGAGCAGGGCCTGCAGGCGCGCCAAAGGCCGGAGACGTCTTCGCTGCATCAGGGGTGGAGTCTTGCCGATCGCTTCCCACCACCGTTCTTTCGCCCAGGCCCAGGGCCTGGGCCTCACCGCCGAAAGAACGTTGGTGCCAGGCCGACGACCATGCGACGGTCGGACCCGGCCGTGCACCTGGCAGGGTGGAACGGCCATGGCCCTCCTCGATGTGGTGACCTTCACCGTGCTGGCTCTGGTGGGCCTGCGCCTGGTCACCGTGGCTGGACGTGCCGTGCGCCCCCCTCTGCGCAGCGAGGTGCTTTCCCTCTGGAGCGGCGTCCGGCCCCGCCACCTCGTTCCCGTGCCCTTCGTGCTCACTGCGGTCGTCACTGCTGCCTACATCCTCCTCGGGGTTCCCGGCCTGGACGTGGGCTGGTGGAGCGCAATCGGAGGAGTGGGCAACCCGGTCACCGGGGGGACCACGGCCACGACCGGGACCTCGCTCGAGGTCGTCATCCCGCTGGTCTTCGTCATCCTCTTGCTCCCCGGCCTCCCGCTCTTCGCCGCCGCCGAGGAGCGGACCTTTCGCCTCGGCGCCGAAGCCTGGTCTACGGCGAGGCGCCTGGCCATGGGCGTGGTCTTCGGGCTGACCCATGCCATCATCGGCATCCCCCTCGGCGTGGCCCTGGCTCTGGCGCTGGGCGGCTGGTGGTTCACCGCGGTCTACCTGTGGGGCTTCCGGCGAGGGGGACGGGTCGTGGCCCTGCGGGAGGCCACCTTGGCCCACCTGGCCTACAACGCCTCCATCCTCGTCCTGGTGGTGGTGTCTGCGGCCCTTTCCATCTGAGCCTCAGCTGGGGGCTCGACGGGGGCCACGATGGCGATGACACCGGTGCCCGCCGGTGCTAGTTTTCCTCCATCAAGTGGGTACGTGCGCCAGGCCGACCCCATCGAGCAACAAGGGGGTTCGGTTGTGGCAACCGGCACCGTCAAGTGGTTCAACGCTGAAAAGGGCTACGGGTTCATCCAGCGTGAGGGCGGCTCGGATCTCTTCGTCCACTACACCGCCATCAACGGCTCGGGCTACAAGTCCCTCGAGGAGGGCCAAGCCGTCGAGTTCGAGGTGACCCAGGGCCCCAAGGGCGACCAGGCCCAGAACGTCACCACCATCTGACCGGCGTCGGCAGCGGGCCGCTCGGCCACGGCTGCGCCCGTCACCGCAGCCTCTGGTCCTTCTAAACGGCGCTCGGCGCCCCCAGGGCGGCAGCCACCCTGGTCGCCTCAGACTCGCTGACCTCGTGGATCACCAGGTCGGCGAGGTAGTACGACAGGCTGGGGGCGGGTGCCAGCTCCCAGTTGCCTCCCTCGTAGTCGAAGTACCACGAGCCCCAGTCGTCGAGCTCGTACAGCGCTTCCACCTCCTCGGGGTTCAGATCCTCGAGCAGGGCTAGGCGCAGGGGGGCGTCGTGGGGTTGCCATTCGCCGCTGGCGGCGTCGAGGAACCAGCCACCGGCGCTGTCGACGCGGTAGAGCGCCTCGGGATGGTCGCCCCGGAACCGGGTGAAAGAACCAGCCGGCCCCGGCATCTTGTAGGGCTGGTTGAGACGTCCCCCGCCGTAGGTGGCGAACCAGCGGGCGCTGGTGGCGGTGGGCACCCAGCCACTGGCTCGCAGACCCTCCTCGTCGAGCTCCCGGGCAAGGAACGCCACCACGGGCTGGCGGGTGCGAGAGCGTGCGGCGCTCATCGGGGCTCCTGAGGTCGACGGGGGCAAGGCGGGGAGCACTGTAGCCGCACAGGGAAGATGAGCAGGGCGATGCGGTCGCGGCCGCAACCCTCAGTAGCCTCGGCCAGTGCGCATCGCAGGATCGAGGGGTTGGCGCTTCGCCGGGGTGCTGCTCGTTGCCACGTTGGTCCTGGCGGCGTGCGGGAGCAGTGCTGGGCCGTCCCCGGAAGGGGCCACCGCTCCCCCAGTCGAGGCGACGGCCTCCACCTCGTCGCCTCCCGTCCCGCCCACCCAGGCACCGGCGCCGGCGCCCCTCCCCGTGGCCGCCTCCCCGTGGCCGCCCAACGGCGTGGCGGCCCCGCCGTCGTGGCTCGGCACCCGTCCGCTCCCCCTGGGCCCGAACGGCTACGGGGAGGTCCAACCCACGCCGCCCGAACTGGTCGACCGGCGGCTGGCCACCATCGACGTGGCGCCCGCGCCCCCGGACGCAACCTTCACCTCCTCGGTGGTGACGGTGCCCGAGGACGTGCTGGCCCGCTCCACCTGGGACCCGGCGTGCCCCGTGGACAAGGACGACCTGCGCTACCTGACGGTGAGCTTCTGGGGCTTCGACGATCGGCCCCACACCGGCGAACTGCTGGTCCACGCCGATGCCGCCGATGACGTCGTGGACGTCTTTCGCAACCTCCACGCCGCCCGCTTCCCCATCGAGGAGATGCGCATCACCCGATCCGAGGAGCTGGACCTCCACCCCACCGGCGACGGCAACAACACCGGTTCGTTCGTCTGCCGGCCGTCACGGGGCGAGACATCGTGGTCCGAGCACGCCTACGGCCGCGCCGTCGACATCAACCCCTTCCACAACCCCTACCTCAAGGGGGACGTGGTGCTCCCCGAGCTGGCCTCGGCCTACATCGACCGTGCCGAGGAACGGCCGGGCATGATCCTCGGCGGAGATGTGGTGACGTCGGCCTTCGCCGACATCGGGTGGGGCTGGGGCGGGAAGTGGCGTTCCAGCAGGGACTTCATGCACTTCTCGGCCAACGGTCGCTGAGGGAGCTCGATCCGTGGTGCCCACGCGCTCGCTTGGCCAGTTGCTCGCGGCGCTCGACGCCGCTCCGCCCTTCGCCCTGGCCGACGTCCTGCGCGCCGAGCTGGCGCTGGCCGTGGGGGTCTCCTCCTGCACCATCCTGCTCGCCGACTACGAGTCCCAGACACTCGAACCCGTCCTTGGGGAAGGTGGGTCGCCCCGCGCCGGGAGCCAGTCGGTCGAGGGAAGCATGGCTGGCCGCTGCTACCGGGAACAGCAGGTGCAGGTCGACCAGGGTCGACGGCGGCTGTGCGTCGCCATCACCGTGCGCGAGGAACGCGTCGGCGTCCTCGACGTCCGCCTCGCCGAAGAGGTCCGGGATGGGACCCAGGACCATCTGGTCCAGGTGGCCTCGCTGCTCGCCCACGTCATCAACGGGGCCCGGCGCTACACCGACCACTTCGAGCGCATCCGCCGTCGCCGCGACCTCAGCCTGGCCGCGGAGATCCAATGGGAGCTGCTGCCGGTCCTGGCCTTCGCCCACGCCAGCTTCTCCATCGCCGGCAACCTCGAGCCCGCCTACGACATCGGTGGCGACACCTTCGACTACGCCGTGGAGGCCGACCGCCTCATCCTGGGGATCAGCGATGGCCGCGGCCACGGGTTGCATGCCGCCCTCCTGGGAGCCCTGGCCATCACCGCCCTGCGCAACAGCCGGCGCCGGGGCGAGGGTGTGGTCGAGCAGGCGACGGCCGCCAACCGCGCCTTGGCCGCCCAGTTCGGAGGAGAGGACTTCGTGACTGCCGCCCTGTTGCTCGTCGACGTGCCCTCCGGCGCCACCGCCCTGATCAACGCAGGGCACCTCCCACCCCTCATCCTGCGGGTAGGAAGGTGTCAGCGGGTCCCCCTGGAAGCGCAACCTCCGCTCGGCATGTTCGCCCGAACCACGTACCGCCCACAGCGCTTCGACCTTCTGCCCGGAGACCGACTGGTGCTCTTCACCGACGGGATCACCGAGGCCACGTCTGATGCCGGCACCACCTACGGTGAAGCGCGCCTCGTCGACCTGTTGCTGGCGACCCGTTCGATTCCCCCGGCAGAGACCGTGCGACTCGTGACCAGCGACGCCCTCAGCCACCGGGCCGGACAGCTCAACGACGACGCCACCGTCGTCGTCCTCGACTGGCACGGCCCGACGGAGCGCGACCGCGCCCTGACTGCGCTCAGACCACGCTCGGGGAACCTTGCACCTGGACCACGCCCGGCTGGCCCGCCTCGATGACGAACGACGCCCGGGTCTCCACTGGGGCTCCCGGCCGGCTCACAAATCGGCCTTGAGATCGGCTACCCAACTGGCGTGGACGTCGCCGGTGAGCACGA
>JAUJLZ010000001.1:6416-10211 GCA_030447125.1 Acidimicrobiales bacterium | reverse complement strand
CGCCGTGCACCGGATCCGGCGCCAGGCGCGTCCACAGGACCACACTGTCGGGCAGGGGATCGCCAGAGGCGACACCGAGCGTGAAGGGGGCCAGGGCCAGCGTGGGACCGGCCGCCGCCGTCGCCATCTGGGCGCCGGCCCGGCCCATCAGCCCCCCGCTCAGGCGGTCGGCGACGACCAGGCCAGCCAGCCCACCGCCCGCGTTGCGCAAAAAAGGCGCGCCGGCCGACCCGTGCGGTTCTGTCGCTGCTGGTCCTGCCGTTGCTCGTCGTCGTGGTGCTCGTCGTCGTGGTCACGTCGCTGTCACCCTCCTCGTCGCTGGTTCCCGTGCAGGGGAGCTCAAACAGGGCGAGGTGACGGTTGGTTGAACGTCGGTGACCGCTGAGCTGAAGCCTGCCTGATCCTCTGGCGTCAGGAGCCGACGAGCGACGAAGAGGTCGACGAACGGCCCGAAGGAACGGTGTCGAAGGAGACCTCGACGCCGAGCGCCGTCTCGAGCAGGCCCTTGCGCTCCTCAGCGGTGTACAGCTCCAACGACGGGTCGCCGGCGGCGTGGATGGTCACCACCAGGGCGGACCCGCGCTGTCTACACGTGACGTGGCGCACCCGCCCGGCGTGGGTTCGATCCAGGGCGATGGCGATGCGCAGGATGCCGGCCAGGGTCCGCACCAGATCCTGGTCAGGCGACGACAAGCCGGCGAAGGCCTGGTGCTTGGCCTTGGGCAGGCTCTTGCGGTGGTAGCGGGCCACCTGGGCGATCAGCTCCACCTCGCGCTGGGTGAAGCCCCGCAGGTGCTCGGCATGGCGGATGACGTAGTAGGAGTGCAGGTGGTGGCGGTCGTGGGAGATGGCGATGCCCACGTTGGCGAGCAGGGCGGCGGCGGCCAGCAGCTCGCGCGCCTCGCTCCCCAGCTCGTGGAGCCCGGCGGTGGCGTCGAAGAGCTCGAGGGCCAGGCGCTCAGCCTGCTCGGCGTGGGTGCGTTCCTCGGGGCAGAGGCGGCTCAACTGCCGCACACTGCGGGCCCGGATGTCGGCCGTCCCCTCGCCGATGAGGCTGGTGGCCGGGCTGGAGCGCTGCAGGGTGTCGAGCACCAGGCCCTCCCGCAGGGCGTAGTCCGAGACCGTCATCTCCTCGATCCCGAGGGCGGTCGTCGCCTCGTCGAGGAGGATGGCGCCGGCCACGATGATGTCGGCCCGGCGGGTGTCGAGCCCGGGGACCTTGAGCCGCTGCTTGATGGTGGGGGCCTCCACCAGGGCAGCCACCACCTTGCCCAGCTCGTTGCGACCGAAGCTGATGTTGCTCACCGCCCGGCCCAACTCGCCCCGGCGCTGGCGCACCATCTCGGCCAGGTTGAGGATCGTCCCCGAGCTGCCGACGGCCACCTCGAAGCCATGGCGAGCCACCTCCCGCACGACCGGTCCGAGATAGGAGCGGACGTGGGCCCGGCACCGCTCCACCTGTGCAGCGGTGAGGGGTTCGTCGGCGAAGAACCGATCGGTCAGGCGGATCGCCCCCAGCTTGAGGCTCCGGGCGGCGAGCATCTCGCTGCCCTCCCCCACCACGAACTCGGTGCTCCCGCCCCCGATGTCGATGAGCAGGAGGCGCACGTCGGCCACGGGTACGTCCTGGAGGACCCCGAGGTGGATGAGCCTGGCCTCTTCGACGCCCGACACCACCTCGACCTCAACGCCGGCCTCGTCCCGGGCCCGGCGCAAGAACTCGTCACGGTTGTCGGCCTCGCGCACGGCGCTGGTGGCGATGGCCCGCACCCGTGCCTCGGAGATCTTGGCGATCTGGCGGAACCGGGTCAGGGCCTCGATCCCCCGGTCGATGGCGTCGGGGGCGAGGCGCTTCATGTCGCCCGAGCCCGAGCCCAGCCGCACGACCTCCTTCTCGCGGGCGATGATCTCGAAGGCGACGGCGGTGGTGGTGCGGGCCACCACGAGGTGGAAGGAGTTGGTGCCGATGTCGATGGCCGCCAGCACCTGTCCGACGCCGGCCATCTCCGCGCCCTCGTCGGTCTCCCCCACCCGCCTCACGGCCCGCCAGTCAACTCGCCCCCGGGACCGTCCGCCAAGGTGCGAAGACCGGCGCGGTCACCGGTCGTCGAGGTAGGCCACAACACGGTTGGTGAGGGAGGTGGCCCCACGCAGCCCGATGGCCGGATCGTCGACGACGGGGGCCAGGTCGCCCGTCGTCCAGGTCACGAGCCCGGGTGCGTGACGGCGAGCCAGTTCGACTGCGATCCGCGCCGCTTCAGCCACCACGCCGGCCTGGGTGGTCCACAGTGCCTCGAACCGCCGCCGATGGTCTGCGACATCCTCCTGGCCCGGGCGCTCCCAGCCGGCCAGCACGGCCGGGGCGCCCGCGGCGTGGCACACGATCGCCCACTCCCGGCGCAGAGGGGCAGTCGGGGGCAGCGCGACCTCGAGCGGCGCCGCCTGGGGGGCGCGGCTCACCGGGAAATCGGCGAGGGCCACGGTGAGAGAGGCGGTGCGGGCCAGCTCCCGCCAGCGCCGTTCCGATTGTCGGTAGAACCGCTCTCGCTGGAAGCCGGCCACGAGCACCGGCCGCTCCGCGCTCGCACAGCACTCGTCCTCGATGGCCCGGGTGACCGCCAACATGGCCCGCTTGGTGAGGATGTGGATGCCGAGGTCGGGGTGGCGCCGGCGTAGTCCTGCGAAGATCGACGCCTCCATGCGACTCTCAGGTCGACGAGCCCGCTCGACCGCGGCTTCCAGGGACAACCCGGTGCGGCGGTCCCGGCGGAGCTGCTCGATCTTGTCTACGTCGACCTTGCGGTAGCGGCGATGCCCGCTGGCCAGACGCACGGGCTGGGGGAAGCCGTGGCGCGCTTCCCACGCTCGCAGGGTGGCCACGCTGATCCCGGTCCGCTCGGCCACCTCACCGATGGTCAGGCTGGCCTGGTGATGGCTGGCATCGTCATCGCTCGACATCGTGTCAGTTATACCTCGACAGGGTAGTGAGACATGGCCCGCGGAGAATGCCGATGAAAGGGAGCAACGATGAGCACCATCGAGGAGTCTGTCGAAGTTTCGGTGCCGGTGCGCACCGCCTACGACCAGTGGACGCAGTTCGAGCAGTTCCCCCAGTTCATGGAAGGGGTGGAGTCGGTGACCCAGCTCGACGACACCCACCTGGTGTGGGTGGCCGAGATCGGAGGGAAGCGCCGGGAGTGGAAGGCGGAGGTCACCGAGCAGCACCCTGACGAGCGAGTGGCCTGGCGGGCCACCGACGGCGCCCACAACGCCGGCGTGGTCACCTTCCACCGCCTCGACGACGCCACCACCAAGGTCATGCTGCAGCTCGACTTCGAGCCCGACGGTCTCATCGAGGCCGCCGGGGACAAGCTCGGGCTGGTCCGGCGCCGTGCCGCCGGCGATCTCGGACGGTTCAAGGAGTTCATCGAGCAGCGGGGCACCGAGACCGGTGCCTGGCGAGGCGATGTCGACGGCCCGCCCCGTTAGGTCAGCGTGGCTTGACCGAGGACACGGTCGAGGCGTGCGGGCGGCCCTCGTGGATCGAGACCTGCAAGTCGTCGAGGAGTTCGACGACGGGAGCGACCGCTGCGTCTCCGGTACCGAGAAACGGGTACGAGACGTCCTCGCCGGCGGCCGGCTGCCCGTCGTCGAGGCCGGGTCCGCACACGGTGACGCGACACCTGGTCGTCGTCGTGAGCGGGCGGTGTCGGGTGGAGCTCGACCGGGTACGAAGGTCGGAACGGACGACGAAAGGTGATCGGCATGACCGAGCAGGAGCGCTCCAGCGAAGAG